>NZ_VFUR01000010.1:0-224934 GCF_006441095.1 Mesorhizobium sp. B2-5-4
CTTGCTCTCCTTGCAAAGGGCCGAAAGTGTAACCCATCTATCCGGAATGAACTGTCACCCATCTCTCGGGAAGGGCACCGGACAATCGGACCTTGCATCGCGGAGCGCCCGTCTTGACGCCGACTGGGATGGACGACGGCTGATCCGATCGCGAAACTCGCTTAAATGCCTGCGACGGCGCAGAGGCTCTTCATCCTGGCAATCGCCATCTCCGGATCCGCCAGCAGTCCAGCCTGGTCGGCTAGGCGGAAGACATCGGCATAATGGAGGATGCCGCGCGCCGACTGCATGCCGCCAACCATCGCGAAATGATCCTGGTGGCCGTTCAGCCAGGCCATGAAGACGATGCCGGCTTTATAATATTCGGTCGGCGCCTCGAAGATTTTTCGTGACAGCGGCACGGTCGGCGCCATCAGCGCGTCGTAGCCGGCACGATCGCCGTCAGCCAGCTTCGCCAGCGCGGCATTGGCAACCGGCGCGATCGCGTCGAAAATGCCGAGCAATGCGTGCGAGTGCCGCTTGCCGTCTCCGGCGATCAGTTCGGGATAATTGAAGTCGTCGCCGGTGAACATCAACACGCCGTCCGGCAGCCGGTTCCTGAGCGCCACCTCCTTGCCGGCGTCGAGCAGCGATATCTTGATGCCGTCGACCTTGCCGGCGTGGCGCTCGATGATGGCGATCACCGTATCGAGCGCGGCCTCAAAATCGTCGCTGCCCCAATAACTCCTCAAGGCCGGATCAAACATGTCGCCCAGCCAGTGCAGGATGACCTTGCCGGAGGCTTGGCCCAATATGCGGTCGTAAACCAGGGCGTAGTCGTCCGGCCCCTTCGCCACGGCTGCCAGGGCGCGGCTCGCCATCATGATCGCCTTGCCACCCTGGCCTTCGATGAAAGCGAACTGCTCCTCATAGGCGGCGACCACATCGTCCAGTGTCCTGGCCGACGCCGGCGCCAGATGGTCGGTTCCGGCACCCGAGGCGAGATCGGCGCCAGCGACGGTTCGCGCCTCCGCGATTGAACGGCGGATCAATTCCTGCGCATTTGTCCAATCGAAGCCCATGCCACGCTGCGACGTGTCCATCGCCTCTGCGATGCGGAAGCCGAGCCGCCACAGATGATGACGAAACGCCATCGTCCTGTCCCAGTCGACCACTGGCCGCGACCACGGATCGGTCATCTTGAGGGGATCGGCAACGACATGCGCTGCGGCATAGGCTATGCGCGGGAACCCCGCGCCGATCACCGGCTGGACCGGCTGTCCGACAAGCGCGTAACATGTGCTGCGGCCACTCTCGCCCGGCAAGGCAATATCCATCAATCTCTCCCTTTTCGACACTTATTAAATGGAACGTTCCAATAAATCAAGAACCTCTAACATTCGAAATGGCCGGCCAGCCAATGCTGCGTTGCAACAAAAAATGGCCTTGGATGGCATGTTTCTTGACCACATATGATCGCTTCCTTCTGATTGAGAAAAAATCCCGATTGACTCGCCTACGACGCAGAGATTAGAACGTTCCAATAAACGTCGATTTAGAAAACCGGGAGGATATCAGGATGGCCAGTCGGGCCAAGGCGACGATCTTCGACATTGCCCGCGAAGCGGGCGTGTCCAAATCGACGGTGTCGCTCGTGCTGCAGGGCAGCGGCCTGATCCGCCCCGAAACCGCGGTCAAGGTGCGCAAGGCGATCGAGGATGTCGGCTATGTCTACAACCGCGGCGCCGCCAATCTGCGCAAGGCCCATTCCAACGTCATCGGCATGGTCATCAACGATCTCACCAATCCCTTCTTCGCGGAACTGGCAGTGGGCATGGAGCGTGTTTTTCAATCGGCCGGCATCGTGCCCTTCATCGCCAACACGGCCGAAAATCCGGTGCGCCAGGAAGAAGTGCTGAAGTCTCTGATGGAACAGGGCGTCGCCGGGCTCATCGTTTCCCCGGCGCGCGGCACCACGCCAGGGGCGTTCCGGCGGCTGGAAATAGCCGGTCTGCCGATTGCCTTCGCCATGCGCCGGCTGCCTGAAAGCCGCATTCCGGTGATTGCTCCCGACAATCATCGGGGCGCCTATCTCGCCACCGCTCATCTCGTCGGCAAGGGACATCGACGCCTGGCCTTCTTCGGCGGCTCGTCTGATCTGGTGGTCTACCATGAGCGGCTGGGCGGCTTTCGCGAGGCCTGCGAGACGCTCGGCATCGACGCTCGCGACGCGCTCATCATCGAGGGCGAGACCAACCGCAAGGGCGGCATGGCCTGCCTGGAAACGTCACTCGCAATGGCGGAGCCGCCAACCGCGGCGCTCTGCTTCAACGATGCCGTTGCCTTCGGCGTCATGCTAGCGCTGCGCAAGCGTGGACTTGAGCCGGGCCCGGATTTCGCCGTCGTCGGCTTCGACGATGTGGTCGAGGCCGAACATTATATGCCGCCGCTGACCAGCGTCGCGGTGGACTCCGCCGGTCTCGGCGAACGCGCGGCCCACGTCATGATCAAGATGATCCAGTCGCGCACCACGCGCGCCGAGGACCATATCGGCGCCGTCAATCTCGTGGTCAGGGAAAGCTGCGGCCCAGATCGCCGCACGCAAAAAAGGCCTACGGGAGCCGCGACATGAGCGTCAAATGGGGGCTGATCGGCGCCAGCACGATCGCCCGGCAATTCATGATCGACGCCATTCGCGCGCAAGCCGATGGCGAGATCGCGGCGGTAATGAGCTCCAACTCCGAACGCGCCACGGCCTACGCAAGGGAAAATGGTATTCCAGCCGCCGTATCAAATCTCGATACCTTGCTCGGATCCGACATCGACGCCGTCTACATCTCGACCACCAACGAATTGCACCTCGAACAGGCGCTGGCCGCGATCAAGGCGGGAAAGCATGTGCTGTGTGAAAAGCCGCTGGCGCTGACCAGCGACGACGCGCGCAGAATGGTCGTTGCGGCCAAGGCCGCGGGCATCGTGCTCGGAACCAATCATCATCTGCGCAACGCCGGCGCGCACCGTGCCATGCGCGAGGCTGTTAGCGCAGGCCGCATCGGCCAGCCGATCGCCGCGCGGGTCTTCCACGCCGTCTACCTGCCCGAAAACCTGCAGGGTTGGCGCATCGCCAGGCCTGAGGCGGGCGGCGGCGTGGTGCTCGACATCACCGTGCACGATGCCGACACGCTGCGCTTCGTGCTTGGCGACGATCCGGTCGAGGTTTCCGCCTTCACGCAATCCGCCGGTATGGCCGGCAGCGGGCTGGAAGACGGCGCCATGTGTATCTGGCGCTTCAAGTCGGGCCTCATCGCGCAATCGCATGAAGGCTTCACCACCAGATTTGCCGACACCGGCTTCGAGGTGCACGGCTCCCAAGGCTCGCTGATCGCCCGTAACGTGATGACGCAGAAACCGGTCGGCTCGGTCCTTCTGCGCACCGCCAGCGGCGAAGAAGAATTGAGCTGCGACCGCGAGAATCTCTATGTCAGGTCGGTGCGCCGGTTCCATGCCGCGATCCGTGGCGAGGGCCAGCCTTCCGCCACCGGCGAGGACGGCATCTGGTCGCTCGCCGCGGCCGAGGCGGCATTGCAATCGGCCAATTCCGGCAGAGCCGTCAAGATCGACCCGAAACTCGGGAGCATGAATTGAGCAAGGTCGTTTCGTCGGCGCAGGCAGCCAGCCTGATCAAGGATGGCACGGTCGTCTCGGTGTCCTCGTCGAGCGGCCTCGGCTGTCCGGACGCCGTGCTCGCCGCCATCGGCGAACGCTTTGACAGCGAGGGCCATCCGAAGGACATCACCACGCTGCACCCGATCGCCGCCGGCGATATGTATGGCATCAAGGGCATCGATCATCTGGCCAAGCCGGGCCTGTTGAAGCGTACGTTGTGCGGCTCCTATCCGTCGGGTCCCTCCTCCGCCGAGCCGCCGCGGATCTGGAAGATGATCGGCGACAATTCAGTCGCCGCCTATAACGTGCCGTCCGGCATCCTGTTCGACATGCACCGCGAGGCCGCCGCCAAGCGGCCGGGCGTGCTGACCAAGGTCGGCCTCGACACTTTCGCCGACCCGCGCCACCAGGGTTGCGCGATGAACGCCGCCGCCGGCGAGCCGATCGTCTCGGTGCAGCAGTTCGACGGCGAGGAATGGCTCTATTTCCGCGCCATCGTGCCCCAGGTTTCGATCATCCGGGCCACCACCGCGGACGAGCGCGGCAACCTGACCTATGAGCATGAGGGCGCCTATCTCGGCGGCCTGGAACAGGCGCTCGCCGCCCGCAACAATGGCGGCATCGTCATCGCGCAGGTCAAGCGCGTCGTCGAGAACGGCACGCTGAAGCCGCATGATGTGCGCGTGCCGGGGGTGCTGGTCGATCATATCGTCGTCGCGCCCGACCAGTTGCAGACTACGCTGACGCCTTACGATCCGGCGATTTCGGGTGAAATCTTCCGGCCGCTGTCGAGCTTCCGCACGCCGGAAATGAACGTTCAGAAGGTGATCGCGCGCCGCGTCGCCATGGAGCTTCGCGACGGCATGGCCGTCAATATCGGCTTCGGCATCTCGGCCAACGTGCCGCGCATCCTTCTGGAAGAAGGCCAGCACGGCAAGGTCACCTGGCTGATCGAACAGGGCGCTGTCGGCGGCGTGCCGCTGCTCGACTTCAAGTTCGGCTGCGCCTCCAATGCCGAGGCGATCATGCCCTCGCCGCACCAGTTCATCTATTTCCAGGCTGGCGGCTTCGACGCTTCGCTGCTCTCCTTCCTGCAGATCGACCGCCACGGCTCGGTCAACGTCTCGAAGCTTTCGGCACGGCCGCATGTCACCGCCGGCGCCGGCGGCTTCGTCGACATCACGTCGCGGGCGAAGAAGATCGTGTTTTCCGGCTTCTTCAATGCCGGAGCCAAGCTGTCGCTCGCCGATGGCGGCATCCGCATCGACGCGGAAGGCAAGGTCAAGAAAGTCGTCGAGGAGGTCGAGCACATCTCCTTCTCCGGCAAGCGCGCCGTCGCGCAGGGACAGGATATCACCTATGTGACCGAGCGTTGCGTGATGAAGCTGACGTCAGATGGGCTGATGGTGACGGAACTGGCGCCGGGCATCGACCTCGAGCGCGATGTGCTTGGTCAAGCCGAGATCCCGCTCAATGTAGCCAACGACCTCAAGGTGACGCCGACCGCGCTCTACCAGGATCGGCCGATCGGCCTTTCGCTCAATGGCAGCACCCCGCTCGGAGGCGTGCATGGCTGAGCGCCTCGTCACCTTCGAGCAGGATGGTGCGATCGGCACCGTCACCTTGCGCCGGCCCGAAAAATTCAACGCGCTCGACATCCCGATGCTGCGCGCGCTGGAAGCGGCGCTCGACGAGGCGGAAAGCGCCGAAGGTGTGCGCGTGGTGCTCATATGCGGCGAAGGCAAGGGGTTTTGCGCCGGCGGCGATGTCGAAGCCTGGGGCGGCATGAGTGCCGCCGATTTCCAGGTGCAATGGGTGCGCTACGGCCACCGTGTCTTCGACCGGCTGGCACGGCTGCGGCAGCCGACCATCGCCGTTCTGTCCGGCCATGCGCTCGGCGGTGGGCTCGAATTGGCTGTCGCTTGCGATTTTCGCGTCGCGGAAACGCAGGTGAAACTCGGCTTTCCCGAAACCTCGATCGGCGTCGTCCCCGGCTGGTCCGGCACGCAACGCGCGGTGCGCCGCCTCGGCGCTCAGACGGTGCGCCGTATGGCTGTCGGTGGCGAGATTTTTCTGGCGGCGGAAGCGCTTGCGCTGGGTATCGTCGATCGCATCGTCGAAACCGGCAAAGCGTCGGGTGAAGCCAAGACATGGGCTGAAAAAATCGCCGAACGCGGGCCGCTGGCGACCGAAGCCGCCAAGCTGATGATCGCAGTGGCGGAAGGCGAAGAAAGCGCTGCCGCGACCGAAGTATTGGCCAGCGGCTTCATAGCGCTCACCGGCGATCTCAAGGCCGGCGTCGGCTCCTTCAAGACCAAGCAAAAGCCCGTGTTTTCGCGTTCCTAGAACAGAGTGGAAATCACATGAATGCACCTCTCAAGATTTCCATGCCTGCCGAGGCCTCCGCGGCTCCCAAGGCATACAAGCTTCTGATCGACGGCAAGCATGTCGATGCCCGCGACGGCCGCATGCTG
This sequence comes from Mesorhizobium sp. B2-5-4, assembly GCF_006441095.1. Classification (NCBI taxonomy): domain Bacteria; kingdom Pseudomonadati; phylum Pseudomonadota; class Alphaproteobacteria; order Hyphomicrobiales; family Phyllobacteriaceae; genus Mesorhizobium; species Mesorhizobium sp. B2-5-4. The sequence continues at coordinate 6,120 of NZ_VFUR01000010.1, forward strand.
GAACGCAAGAGCCCCGGCCACGGCTTCACCGTTTCACATTATGCCCTGGCAGGTGCCGCCGAAGTGGAAGCCGCGATGCAGGCAGCGCACAGGGCGTTCGAGACCGGTCCCTGGCCGCGCATGAAAGCGGCCGAGCGCGCCGCGATCCTGCTCAAGACGGCCGACCTGATCGAGGCGCGGCTGGAAGACATCGCGCGGCTCGATGCGCTGGAATCCGGCAAGCCGATCGCCCAGGCGCGCAGCGAGATCGGCGGCGCCGTTGACATCTGGCGCTATGCCGCTTCGCTGGCCCGCACGTTGCACGGCGAAAGCTACGCCAATCTCGGCGACGCCATGCTGGGTGTGGTGCTGCGCGAGCCGGTCGGTGTCGTCTCGATCATCACGCCGTGGAATTTTCCGTTCCTCATCGTCAGCCAGAAACTGCCTTTCGCGCTCGCCGCCGGCTGCACGGCGGTGGTCAAGCCGAGCGAGATGACCTCGGCCTCGACCTTCGTGCTTGGCGACATCCTGCTCGAAGCCGGCGTGCCCGCCGGCGTCGTCAATGTCCTCGCCGGTCTCGGCGCCGATGTCGGCGCGCCGATGGTCAGCCATCCCCTGGTCGAGATGGTTTCGTTCACCGGTTCCACCCGCGTTGGCAAGATGACCATGGCGGCGGCCTCGAACTCCCTGAAGAAGGTGTCGATGGAGCTCGGCGGCAAGAACGGCCAGATCGTCTTTCCCGATGCCGATCTCGTGGCGGCCGCCGATGCAGCGGTGTTCGGCGGCTTCTTCAATGCCGGCGAATGCTGCAATGCCGGCAGCCGGCTGATCGTGCATGAGGCGATCGCCGATGATTTCCTGGCCGCGGTGAAGGCGTTGACAGCCAAGGTAACCGTGGGCGATCCGCTCGATGACAGGACCAAGGTCGGCGCGATGATTTCCTCCGACCATCTGGCCAAGGTGACGGATTACGTGGCGGCAGCCGCGAGTGACGGCGGCAGCATCTACAGTGGCGGCGCGCAACGCCCTTCCAATGCCGGCCAATATCTCGACCCGACGATCTTACGCGACGTCACCGAAAACATGGCCGTCGCCCGCGAGGAAGTGTTCGGGCCGGTGCTATCGGTGCTGACTTTTGAATCGATTGAAAGGGCGTTGCACATTGCCAACAACACGCCCTATGGTCTGTCGGCGGGTGTGTGGAGCGCCAGCATCGACACCTGCATGTCGGTGGCGCGGGGCGTGCGTTCGGGGACGGTCTGGGTGAACACGTTCATGGAAGGTTATCCCGAACTGCCGTTCGGCGGCTACAAGCAGTCGGGCCTGGGCCGCGAACTCGGCAAGCGCGCCGTCGAGGACTATACCGAGGAAAAGACAATCCAGTTTCATCGCGGCCAGCGCACCGGTTGGTGGGTCGGCTGAGTTGGGAAGAACCCGGTGGGCTGCCACCGGTCGTGTAATGCAACAAGGGAGGAAGTACATGTTGAGCAAACTGCTTATCGGAACGGCGCTCGCTTCGGGCCTGGCTTTCGCGGCCCATGCCGAGGATGTCAAGGAAGTGCAGATGCTGCATTGGTGGACGTCGGGTGGCGAAGCGGCTGCTCTCAACGTGCTCAAGGGCGATCTGGCCAAGGAAGGCTATGCCTGGAAGGACGTTCCCGTGGCTGGCGGCGGCGGCGATGCCGCCATGACCGCGCTGAAGGCGATGGTCGCGGCCGGCAACTATCCGACCGCCTCGCAGATGCTCGGCTACACCGTGCTCGATTATGCCGCTGCCGGCGTCATGGGCGACCTCACCGAGACGGCGAAGAAGGAAGGCTGGGACAAGTCGGTTCCGGCCGCCCTGCAGAAATTCGCCGTCTATGAAGGCAAGTGGGTCGCGGCTCCGGTCAACGTCCACTCTGTCAACTGGCTGTGGATCAACAAGGCGGTGATGGACAAGATCGGCGGCACCGAGCCGAAGACCTTCGACGACTTCGTGGCATTGCTCGACAAGGCCAAGGCGGCCGGCGTCACCCCGCTCGCGCTTGGTGGTCAGAACTGGCAGGAAGCCACCATGTTCGATTCCGTCGTGCTGTCGACCGGCGGGCCGGAGTTCTACAAGAAGGCGATGAACGACCTCGACGACGCTTCGCTCAAGTCCGACACGATGAAGAAGTCGTTCGACAATCTCGCCAAGCTCGTCACCTATGTCGACCCGAACTTCTCGGGCCGCGACTGGAACCTCGCCACCGCCATGGTCATCAAGGGCGATGCGCTGGTGCAGGTCATGGGCGACTGGGCCAAGGGCGAATTCCACGCCGCCAACAAGACCCCAGGCACCGACTTCCTCTGCTATCGCTTCCCGGGCACCGACGGCTCGGTGATCTACAACTCCGACATGTTCGGCATGTTCAATGTCCCGGACGACCGCAAGGCCGCCCAGGTTGCACTCGCCACCGCCACTTTGTCGAAGAGCTTCCAGTCGGCCTTCAACGTCGTCAAGGGTTCGGTTCCGGCCCGCACCGACGTGCCTGACACCGACTTCGACGCTTGCGGCAAGAAGGGTATTGCCGACCTGAAGAAGGCCAATGAAGGCGGCACGCTGTTCGGCTCGCTCGCCCAGGGCTATGGCGCGCCCCCGGCTGTCGCCAACGCCTACAAGGACGTCATCTCCAAATTCGTCCATGGTCAGATCAAGACCTCGGACGAGGCCGTGACCGAACTGGTCAAGGCAATCGACGACGCCAAGTAAGCGTTACGCACGAAAACGCCTTCCCCGCTCCGGCGGGGAAGGTTCCCGTGAGGCCGGTCGGCCGGACGCCGATGGGAGGAACCCATGAGCACAGTTGCGACAAGCCAGATCAAGCTGACGCCGGAGCATGCCCGCCCGCGCACCTCTGTGCGGTCGCGCCTGCAGGACGCCTTGCCGAAAATCGTGCTGGCGCCGAGCTTCGCCATCACTATCGTTTTCGTCTACGGCTTCATCCTGTGGACGATCTACCTATCCTTCACCAACTCCAAGACCTTCCCGTCCTACGCTATAACGGGCGGGCGCGCCTATCAGCGACTGTGGGGCTGGACTTTCGACACCAACCCGCCATCGAGCTGGTACACGTCGATCACCAATATGGGCATTTTCGGCTTTCTCTACATCTTGATCTGCCTGGCGCTCGGCCTGTTCCTGGCCATCCTGCTCGACCAGAAGATCCGCGGTGAAGGCGTGCTGCGTCCGATCTATCTCTACCCGATGGCGCTCTCCTTCATCGTCACCGGCGTTGCCTGGAAATGGTTCCTCGACCCTGGCCTCGGTCTCGAGCAGACGCTGCATCAATGGGGCTGGACGAGCTTCCATTTCGACTGGATCAAGAACAAGGATTTCGTCATCTACACCGTGGTCATCGCCGGTGTCTGGCAGGCCTCCGGCTTTATCATGGCGATGTTCCTGGCCGGCCTGCGCGGCATTGACGGCGAGATCATGAAAGCGGCGCAGATCGACGGCGCCACCACCTTCCAGCTCTATCGCCGCATCGTCATTCCGCTCTTGCGGCCGATCTTCCTGTCAGCCTTCATCGTGCTCGCGCACCTTGCCATCAAATCTTACGATCTGGTTGTGGCGCTGACCAGCGGTGGCCCCGGCGGCTCGGCCTGGCTGCCGTCCAACTTCATGTATGAATACACCTTCAAGCGCAACGAAATGGCCGTCGGTTCGGCAAGTGCCGTGATCATGCTGATGACCATCGTCGCCATCATCGTGCCCTATCTCTATTCGGAACTCAGGGAGAAGTCGCGATGAGCGCCGTGACCATTCCCACCCGCCAGGCCAGCGGCGGCATGAACGTCAAGATCGTCAACCGCATCGTCATCTACGGGCTTCTGGCGCTGTTCGCGCTGTTCTACCTGATGCCGCTGTTTGTCATGCTGGTGACCTCGTTCAAGACCATGGACGAGATCCAGAACGGCAACATGCTGGCGCTGCCCAAGGCGCCGACCTTCGAGCCCTGGCTGAAGGCATGGGGCGAGACCTGCGTTGGCCTCACCTGCGCCGGCATCAAGGGCTATTTCTGGAACTCCATCAAGATGGTGGTTCCCGCCGTGCTGATCTCGACCATGCTCGGCGCGCTCAACGGCTACGTGCTGACCAAATGGCGTTTCCGCGGCGCGACACTGGTGTTCGGGCTGATGCTGTTTGCCTGCTTCATCCCGTTCCAGTCGGTGCTCTTGCCGATGGCGACGATCCTGGGCAGCCTCGGACGGTTCGGCGTGACGCTGCAGAACACGGTCGGAACCAGCTTCGGCCTCGGCAACCCGACGGTCAACCTGGTGTTCGTCCACGTCGTCTACGGCATCGGCTTCACCACGCTGTTCTTCCGTAACTATTATGAGGCGTTCCCGACCGAACTGGTGAAGGCCGCGCAGGTGGACGGCGCTTCCTTCTTCCAGATCTTCCGGCGCATCATGCTGCCGAACTCGATGCCGATCTTCGTCGTCACCGTCATCTACCAGTTCACCAACATCTGGAACGACTTCCTGTTCGCCTCCGCCTATGCCGGCACAGGCGACGCGATGCCGATGACGGTAGCGCTCAACAATGTCGTCAACACCTCGACCGGCGTCGTCGAATACAACGTCAACATGGCGGCTGCGATGATCGCCGCGCTGCCCACCCTTCTCGTCTATGTGCTCGCCGGCCGCTATTTCGTGCGTGGCCTGATGGCCGGCGCGGTCAAAGGATAACGCAATGGCTTTTCTGGAAATTGATGGTCTGAGGAAGCGTTTCGGCCAGGTCGAGATCCTGAAAGGGATTAACCTCGAGCTGGAAAAGGGCGGGTTTCTGGTGCTGGTCGGTCCGTCCGGCTGCGGCAAGTCCACGCTGCTCAACACCATTGCCGGACTGGAGACGATCACCTCTGGCGATATCCGCGTCGACGGCCGCACCATCACCGATCTGCACCCGTCCAAGCGCGACATCGCCATGGTGTTCCAGAGCTATGCGCTCTACCCCAACATGACGGTGGCCGGGAACATCTCCTTCGGCATGGAGATGCGCGGCGTACCAGCCGAGGAACGCCAGAAGGCGATCGACAAGGTGGCCAAGGTACTGCAGATCGGCCATCTGCTGCAGCGCAAGCCGAGCCAGCTCTCCGGCGGCCAGCGCCAGCGCGTCGCCATGGGCCGGGCATTGGTGCGCGACCCCAAGCTGTTCCTGTTCGACGAGCCGCTGTCCAACCTCGACGCCAAGCTGCGCGTCGACATGCGCATCGAGATCAAGCGCCTGCATGCCACCACGGGCACAACGATCGTCTACGTCACCCACGACCAGATCGAGGCGATGACACTGGCGACCAAGATCGCGGTCATGCGTGACGGCGAGGTGCAGCAATTCGGCACGCCGGCGGAAATCTACAATAACCCGAGCAATGTCTTCGTCGCCGACTTCATGGGGTCGCCGGCAATGAACTTGATCCCGGCGACCATCGGCGGTAATGGCGGCGATCTGGCCGTCGTGCTTGATCGCGAGGCACGCCACCCGATCACCTTGCCGATGGCCAACGCGCCGGCCGGACTGTCGGCGTTCAAGGGTAAGCCGATCATCTTCGGCGTCCGCCCGGAGGCGCTCACCGATCCGGAAGGCGCGGAACGCAACGCCTCGCAAATCGCCACCGCCGATTGTCATATCGAGGTTGTGGAACCGGCCGGTTCCGACACTTTCGCCGTCACCAATCTCGGTGGCAAGGGCGTGGTGGCGCGGCTGCGCGCCGATGCCAACATCCAGCCGGGCACCAACACGCCGCTGGCCTTCAACCTGACCAAGGCTGTGTTCTTTGATCCGGCGACCGAGAGCCGTATTCGCTGATGCGTGTCGCCCAAAAATGGATCTGGTTTTGGGGCAACGACATGCATCAAAACAAAAGACCTGAAGCGGGTCGCATGTGTCAATTCAAACGCGGCGCGCTTTAGGCGATGGCAAACCCCGATATCGTCATCATCGGTTCCGGCATCGGCGGCGCCACGATCGCCTCTGGTCTGGCCGGCAGCGGCGCCTCTATCCTGATGCTGGAGCGTGGCGAGCCGCTGCCGGCAACGCCGCACGCGCGCGACACACGCGCCATCTTCGTTGACGGCCATTACCGGCCGAAGGAGATGTGGCGCGAAGCTGGCGGTGCCGCGTTCAACCCAGGCAATTACTACTATGTCGGCGGCAATTCGAAATTCTTCGGCGCGGTGCTGATCCGCTACCGCAAGGAAGACTTTTCCGCCATGGAACACTTTGGCGGCGTCTCGCCGGCATGGCCGTTTTCCTATGACGAATTCGAGCCTTGGTATTCCAGGGCAGAGCAGCTGTTCCGCGTGCGCGGCGCGCTGGACGAGGATCCAACCGAGCCATTTCATTCGGTTCCCTATGCCTTCAAGCCGGTGCCCGACGAGGCGCCGATCGCGCGCGCCCGTGCCGAACTCAGGGGGCTGGGGCTGCATCCGGCCTCCCTGCCGCTGGGCGTCGACATCGACACGTGGCTGAAGGAGGGCAGGACCGGCTGGGACGCTTTTCCCAATACCGGCCAGGGCAAGGTCGACGCGCAGACCGGACCGCTGACGGCGGCCCTGACCGACCAGAACATCAAGCTCGAGACCGGCGCCTATGTCGAATATCTCGAGACAGCCCCGGACGGCAAAACCATCTCGGCCGTTCACTATCGCCAGAACGGCGAGCCGAGGAAAGTCGCGCCGAAACTGGTGATCCTGTCGGCCGGCGCGGTCAATTCAGCCGTCATCCTGCTGCGCTCACCCTCACCTCATGGGAAAGGCCTGGCCAACCGCTCCGACCAGGTCGGCCGCAACTTCATGAATCACAATTCGAGCGCCATGCTGGCGATCGATCCGCGCCGCAGGAACGACGCCGTCTACCAGAAGACCCTGATGCTGAACGACTACTATCTCACGGGTGGCAAGGGCGGCAAACCGCTCGGCAATGTCCAGCTTCTCGGCAAGATCGACGGCAACATGCTCAAGGCCAATGTGAAACGGCTGCCGAAATTCGCGCTCGACTTCATGGCCGGCCATGCCATCGACTGGTATCTGATGTGCGAAGACCTGCCCGATCCCGAAAGCCGCATCATGGTCGACGGCAAGGACATCGTCATGCAATGGCGACGCTCCAACATGCAGTCGCTCGACGGCCTGACCAAGGTGATGCGCGCGAATTTCCGCGCCTGCGGTTATCCCATCGTGCTGTCGCGCCCGTTCGACAAGCGCACGCCCTCGCACCAGTGCGGCACGGTCAAAATGGGCGACGATCCGGCGATGTCGCCGCTCGATCCGTTCTGTCGCGCCTTCGATCACCGGAACCTCTTCGTCGTCGACGCCAGTTTCCTGCCGAACTCGGCCGCCGTGAACCCGGCGCTGTCGATCGCCGCCCAGGCGCTGCGGGTAGCCGAACACATCCGCAAAACAGAGCTTGCCGCATGACCCGCCCGGCGGCCATCGTCACCGGCGGCGCGCGCGGCATCGGCTTTGCCTGCGCCGAGGCGCTGGCCGACGCCGGATTCGACATTCTCGTCGCTGACCTTGCCAAAACAGCCGCAGGCGAGCTCGCCGCTGACATCACCGCGCGCGGCGCGAAGTTCGCGTATTTCGGCTGCGACATCGCCGATCTTTCCACCCATGCTTCCCTCGTCGACGCCGCCATGCGCGCCTTCGGCCGCATCGATTGCCTGGTCAACAATGCCGGCGTCGGCGCCGTGGCGCGTGGCGACCTTCTCGACCTCAAACCCGATAATTTCGACCGCGCGCTCGGCGTCAACCTGCGTGGCACCGTCTTCCTCAGCCAGGCCGTCGCCAAGGCGATGCTGGCCAAGCCGGGCGATCATGCCAAGTCAATCATCACCATCACCTCGGTCAGCGCCGAGATGGCCTCTCCGGAACGCTCCGAATATTGCATGTCGAAGGCAGCGCTTTCCATGTGGGTGAAGAACCTGGCGCTCAGGCTCGCCCCGGAAAACATCGGCGTGTTCGAGCTGCGGCCGGGCATCATCCGCACCGACATGACGGCAGGCGTGAGTGCCAAATACGACGCGCTGATCGACAGCGGCCTGGTGCCGGCGAAACGCTGGGGCGAAGCCTCCGACATCGGCGCCATGGTGGCGGCGCTCGCTGCCGGCAGACTGGGTTTTTCGACCGGCTCGATCATCAATGTCGACGGCGCGCTCTCCGTGCCCCGGCTGTGAACGGATAAGACAATGACCGACTACATCATCGTGGGCGCCGGTCCGGCCGGCTGCGTGCTGGCCAACCGGCTAAGCGAGGATCCCTCCAATTCCGTGCTGCTGCTCGAAGCCGGCGGCAAGGACTGGCACCCCTATATCCACATGCCGGCGGGTTTCGCCAAGATGACCAAGGGCATCGCCTCTTGGGGCTGGTCGACCGTGCCGCAGAAACACATGAAGGACCGCGTCTTCTGGTACACGCAGGCCAAGGTGGTCGGCGGCGGTTCTTCCATCAACGCCCAGATTTACACGCGCGGCAATGCACGCGATTACGATGCCTGGGAAAAGGAAGAAGGGCTGGCCGGCTGGGGCTACCGCGACGTACTGCCCTATTTCAAACGCGCCGAGAACAACCAGCGTTACGCCAACGATTTCCACGGCGACCAAGGCCCGCTCGGCGTCTCCAACCCGATTTCGCCGCTGCCGATCTGCGAGGCCTATTTCCGCGCCGGCCAGGAGATGGGCATTCCTTTCAACCCGGATTTCAACGGCGCCAGCCAGGAAGGCGTCGGCTATTACCAGCTCACCCAGAAGGACGCCCGCCGGTCCTCCGCTTCGGTGGCCTATCTCAAGCCGATCCGCGACCGGAAGAATCTCATTGTCCGGACCGATGTGCTGGTCACCCGCATCGTCGTCGAGAACGGCCGTGCCGTCGGCGTCGAGGTGGTCGACAGGCCGGGCGGCCAGACAACAATCCTGCATGCCGACCGCGAGGTGATCGTCTCGTCCGGCGCCGTCGGTTCGCCGAAGCTTCTGATGCAGTCGGGCATCGGCCCGGCCGACCACCTGAAATCGGTCGGCATCACGCCGGTACACGATCTGCCAGGCGTCGGCTCCAACATGCAGGATCATCTCGACCTCTTCGTCATCGCCGAATGCACAGGCGATCACACCTACGATAATTACGCCAAGCTGCACCGCACGGCCTGGGCCGGCCTGCAATATCTGCTGCTGAAGAAGGGACCGGTGGCTTCCAGCCTGTTCGAGACCGGCGGCTTCTGGTACGCGGATCCGACCGCCGCCTCGCCCGACATCCAGTTCCATCTGGGTCTCGGCTCCGGCATCGAGGCCGGCGTCGAGAAGCTGAAAAACCCGGGCGTCACCTTGAACTCGGCTTTCCTGCGGCCGCGCTCGCGCGGAACGGTGCGGCTTAAAAGCGCCGATCCAGCCGACCATCCGCTGATCGATCCGAACTACTGGTCCGATCCCTATGACCGCGCCATGTCGCTGAAGGGACTGCGGCTGGCGCGAGAGATCATGCGGCAGAAGGCACTTGCCCCCTACGTGCTGCGCGAGGTGCTGCCCGGTCCGTCGCTCGCCAGCGATGACGAGTTGATCGACTATGCCTGCCGCACGTCCAAGACCGACCACCATCCCGTCGGCACCTGCCGCATGGGCCATGACGAGATGGCGGTGGTGACGCCGGATCTCAAGCTGCGCGGTATAGAAGGCTTGCGCGTCTGCGACGCATCGGTGATGCCGCGTGTGCCTTCTTCCAACACCAACGCGCCGACCATCATGGTTGGCGAAAAGGGCGCTGATCTGATCCTTGGCCGCGAGCCGCTGGCGCCGGCGGTGTTTTCCGGCAATCGTGCTGCTTAGGGAGTGGTAAAATGATCAGGCACTGTGTTTTCGCAAGATTTCGTAGTGATGTGTCCCCGGCCGAGCGCACGGCTATCCACGCCGACCTCGAAGCGTTGCGGCAGGTGATCGAAGGCATGGAGACGGTTCAATCAGCGCCAATGTCAGTCCGGAGCCCTTCGCGCGGGGTTTCAGCCATGGCTTCACCATCGATTTCCGCGATGCAGCGGCGCGCGACGCCTATCTCGTCCATGAGGCGCATCAGCGTGCCGGCGCCCGGCTGATCGCGACCCTCGAAGGCGGCACCGACGCATTGATGGTCTTCGACCTCGATCTTACGAAAAAGTGAACCGCCGGCCTTTCGAAAGCCGCCCGATCGCTGTTCTCTTTTGCCGACAAGGCGACATATCGTTCCTTTGGGGGTACAAAGGAGGACGCCTTGAAACTCACCGCCGAGCAGAAGAAAACCGTTCTGGCGTCATTTCTGGGCTGGACGCTCGATGCTTTTGATTTCTTCCTTCTGACCTTTCTGCTCACCGACATTGCGGCTGAGTTCCAGACTGATGTCCCCGCGGTGTCGAAGGCTCTGTTCCTGACCTTGGCGACCCGCTTCACCGGCGCGTTCTTCTTCGGCATGCTTGCCGACAAATACGGTCGCAAGCCGATCTTGATGCTCAACATCGTCAGCTACTCGGTGATCGGGGCGCTGGCTGCTTTCTCTCCCAATCTCGGCATGTTCCTGGCGCTACGCGCCCTGTTCGGCGTCGCCATGGGCGGCGAATGGGGCCTCGGCTCCTCGCTTGCCATGGAATCCATACCGCCGCGGGCACGCGGCATGGTCTCGGGTATCCTGCAATGCGGTTATCCCGCCGGTTACCTCCTGGCGGCGGTGGTCTATGGGCTGCTCTACGGACAGAAGGTCGGCGACTTCGTCCTCGGCTGGCGCTTCATGTTCCTGCTGAGCTTCATACCGGCGCTGATGGTGCTGTTCATCCGCTCGCACGTGCCGGAATCGCCCCCCTTCGTCGAGGCACGAAAGCAGGTCAGACCGGGGTTGCTGGAAACGCTGCGGAAGCACTGGCGCGTCGCGCTCTATGCCGTGGTGCTGATGATGTTCTTCAACTTCTTCAGCCATGGCACGCAGGATCTCTACCCGACCTTCCTGAAGAAACAGCATGGCTTTGATCCGCATACGGTGAGCTGGATCACCATCGTCGCCAATATCGGCGCCATTGTCGGCGGCCTGGCGTTTGGCGCGCTGTCGGAGAAGATCGGCCGCATCAACGCCATTACCCTCGCATGCATCATCGCCCTGCCGGCGATCCCGCTATGGGCCTACAGCTCCACGCCCTTCATGCTGGCCATCGGCGCCTTCATCATACAGGTCGCGGTCCAGGGTGCCTGGGGTGTCATCCCGGTTCACCTCAATGAGCTTTCGCCCGGCGCGGTGCGCGCCACCTTGCCCGGCTTCATATACCAGGCCGGCAATCTCGCCGCCTCCTACGGCGGTCCGTATCAAGCGGGGATCGCGGAAGCGCCCGGCGGCAGTTATGGTTATGCGCTGGCGCTATTTGCCGGCGTGGTCGCCGTCTGCATCATCGTGGTCATCCGCTTCAGTCCGGAGCGGCGCGGTCAGGTAATGACGGTGCTGGGTTGAAATGTCAGCCCATCCTCAGCGCGATGACGCCTGCGACGATGCTGAGCGCGGCTGCACCGCGCCAGCCCGTCATCTTCTCGCCGAGCGCGTAGACCGAAATCATCATGGCGAACAGGATCGAGGTTTCGCGCAGTGACGCCACCGAGGCGATCGGCGCCTTGGTCATCGCCCACATCACGATCCAGTAGGCGGCGCCGGAAAGCACGCCGGTGAACAGCCCGGTCTTCCAGTCGCGCGCCAACACCGGAAGCGCCTTGGATCCTCGGAAAACGAGGCAGAGCACCAGCGCCCCAAGCGCATCGCAGATGAACAGCCAGGCGGCATAGCTTTGCGCGGTCGCGGCCAGCCGCGCGCCGCTGCCGTCGGATAGCGTGTAGCTGGCAATGAAGATCGACGTGCCCAGCGCGAATGCGACCGCGCGCAGGTTCAGCTTCTCCAGATGCGCCCCGCCGCGAAACGACATCACCAGCGTTCCGGCCGACAACAGCAGGATGCCCACGATGGCAAGCGGTGCCGGCACCTCGGCGACAACGAACATCCCGCCAATCGCGGCCAGCAGAGGTGCCGTTCCGCGTGCCAACGGATAGGTCTGGGCAAAATCGCCGGCCTGGTAGGCGCCGATCAGGAAGGTGCGGTAGCCCATGTGGAAGATCACCGAAGCGGCGATATAGGGCCAGACTTCCACCTTGGGCACCTCGACGAAAGGCAGCACCACGAGGCCAGCGACCCCCATGCCGAACGTCATCAAAGTAATCGACAGGAAGCGGTCGAGATGTACCTTGACCAGCGCGTTCCAGATCGCGTGCATGGCGGCCGCGGCAAGCACCGCGAGGAAGACGAAAAGCGTCATATGGAGATCATCGACCTCCGGAGCCGAAGGGCGTTTCGAGATCGATGTCGACCTGGACGGGGAAGTGATCGGAAGCAAGCTCGCCTATATCGGCGCTGACCGAGCGCACACGCCCGGCCAACATGCCGCCGACAAAGCAATGGTCAAGACGACGCTTTGCCAGTCTGCCGTCGATGATCTTCTCATGCGTATGGAAATCACCAGCCGGTTCAACCGCCACGGCGGCGGCATCGACGAAGCCGTCGAGATAGGCTGCTCCACGATGATACGGCGTGCTGCCGACGATGCGACGGTATTCGGCGCTGTCCGGCTCCATGTTGAAATCGCCCAGCCAGATCGCCGCCGGCGGGCTTTCCGGCTCGACTTGCCCATGTGTCCAGTTACGCGAAGGTTCGTCGTCCACGCCGCTCCACGGTCCGCCTTCCCCCGGCGCCCGGCGATGCTGCGCCAAGAGATAGTCGATCTGGTCCAGCCGCTCTTCCGCGGCGATGTGCGCGAGATGCAGCGAAAGCACCCTGACCGACCCGGCCGGCGTGCGGATCATGCATTCGAGCGCGGCGTTGCGGGTGTTGAGCGGACGCAGCGTACGGCGCATCGGCAGCGCGTGCAGCCGCGACCAGACGATCGGCAGTTTTGACAGGACCATGGTGCCGAATTGCCGGCGGCGGTTGACCAGACGGCCGTCCCGCCATTCGCTGCCATCCATGTCGAAGGCCGGGCCATACACCCAGTGATAATCAGGCAGAAGCCGTGAAAGCAACTCCGGCTGGTCGTCGAAATTGCTGCGCTGCCAGTGCCGCTCGACCTCCTGCAAGGCGATGATGTCGGCGCCGGCAATCATGCGCGCGGCGCGCGAAAGATCGTAGCGCCCGTCGCTGCCGAACCCGTACTGGATGTTGTAGCTGACCAGCTTCATTGCTTATCCGGCTCACTTCCCGGTGTTGGCAGTAACGGTTCGGTCGATCGCTTGCAATGTGCAGGAGGACGGACGGGGCTTGGGCCAGCAGGGCGGCGGTCGAGACCCGGCATCTGCTAGTCCGTGGTCAGCGGCTGGAACCGGCCTGCCGGCGACGCCGCCAGTTCCGCCCAGTCGATCTCTTCCTCCAGCCGGTGATAGGCTTCATCGCCGATCGTGCCGTTGCTGCGCAGTTCCTCCAGCGTGTCGCGCTGGCGGTTGATAGCATAGAGCCGCAGCCGGTCGTATTCGGTCGCCGCCTGCGCATCCTCCGGATTTTCCGCGATCTGCCGCTGAGCCTCGTACTGCTCGCGCACGACGGCCGCCGCGGCCGACGTCTTGCGGCTCAACACGTCAAGCGCGGCCTGCATGACGGCAACACGCGCCTGAGCCACTTCGCGATCGACGCTCGTGTCCCGTTCGAAGTTGAGTATCCGCAGCAAGGGCTTCAAGGTCATGCCTTGCAACACCAGCGTGCCCAGAACCACCGCGAAGGCGGCTAGCACGATCGGGTCGCGGCCGGGAAAGCCGGCCGGCAGGGCAATGGCCACCACCAGCGTCACCAGCCCCCGCATGCCGCACCAGCCGACCAGCACGGCGCCGCGAAATGTCGGCGCTTCTCGCCTTCTGTCCTCGCCACCGAAACGGGCGAACCATCTGATGATCGCAACGTAACTCGCCACCCAGACGAGGCGTGCCAGAATGACGACAACCAGCACCGTCGCGGCAAAGAGAAAGGCACCGCCCTGCCCATCGCCGGAGAGCCGGCCGACGATAGAGCGTGCCTGCAGCCCCATCAGCACGAAAGCCAGCACGTTGAGCACGAACACCGCCGATTCCCAGACCGAATAGGTGCTGACGCGGCGTCTCGCCGACATGCGGCGCGGTCCACTGCGTGCAATGGTGATGGCATAGACGACGATGGTGATGATGGCGGAAAGACCGAGCCTGTCGGCCAGGATCCACACCCCGAATGTCCCGGCGAACTGCACCACGGTGCTGCTTGCGGCGTCGTCGATCCGGCTAAGTGTCAGCAGCGAGACACGGCCAAGCACATAACCCGCGGCCAAACTGCCAATCGTCGACAGCAAGATCACCGGAATGGCGTTGCTCAACAGGATCGAACCGAGTGCGGCCGAAACCGCCAACCGGTAGATCAGCAGCGCGGTGGCATCGTTGAGCAGGCTCTCGCCCTGCAGGATGGCGGTGAGGCGGTACGGCACCTTGAACTGGCCGAGCACGGCGCTCGCCGCCACCGCATCCGGCGGTGCGACGATGGCGCCAAGCGCGACCGCCGCCGCGATCGGCAGCCCGGCCATTTTCCAGCCGACGAAGGCAACGACCACGGTGGTGAAGACCACGGCGCCGAGCGCCAGCAGCACCAGAGACAGCCTGTAGCGCTTCAGGTCGCGCAGCGACGTGTCATAGGCGGCATCGAGAAGCACCGGCGCGATGAACAGGGCAAGCGCCAGTTCCGGATCGATCTCGATCACAGGCGCGCCAGGTACGAAGGCAATCGCGACGCCGGCCAGGGCCAGAAGGGACGGATAGGGAATCTCCAGCCGTCGCGACAGCGCCGTCAGCGCGACGGCGGTCAAAAGCAGGATAAGCGTCAGTTCGAAAAGGGCCATGCGCTATCGTAGCGGCCGAATGAAACGATTGGCAGTGCCAAAGTCGTGGCCGTGAAACAACGGGTGATACTTCTGGCACGGGTTGTGTCGCCGCGGACAGCACGGGAATTCGGATTGCTGGAGCATCCGTTCGGGAGCGCCAACCGACCGCGGATTACCTAATGCAACACCAGCATATCGCTCGACGAGAACGAAATCTCCGCCTTTTCACCTACCGCGGGCGGCGGCGTCGCCGGGCTGTTGAATGTGTCGAGCGACACCGTGTTGCCGCCGATGCCGACACGAACCCGGATCACCGAGCCGAGGAAGTGCACTTCGGAAATCTCTCCGGTCAGGCTGGAGTCGCGGCCGGGCTGGCGGCCGAGCGAAATCGCCTCGGGCCGCAGCGCCAGAGACAGCGTGTCGCCGGACTTCGAGCCGTTGAGCTTGCCCTTAAGCGAGACTTCCTGCGTGTTGACCTGAACCTTGCCGGAGGCGGCATCGGTGACCTTGCCTTCGAGCACGTTCAGCGTGCCGACGAAATTGGCGACGAACTTGGTCGCCGGCCGGTTGTAGATCTCGAACGGCGTCGCGACCTGCTCGGCCTTGCCGCCGTACATGACGGCGATGCGGTCGGAGATCGATAGCGCCTCTTCCTGGTCATGGGTGACGAAGATGGTGGTGATGCCGAGCTTCTTCTGGATCGAGCGTATTTCCTCGCGCAGCGACACGCGCACCTTGGCGTCGAGCGCCGACAGCGGCTCGTCGAGCAAAAGCAGCTTCGGCTTTGGCGCGATCGCGCGCGCCAGCGCGATGCGCTGCTGCTGGCCGCCGGAGAGCTGGTAGGGATAGCGGTCCGCCATCTGCGGCAGCCTGATCATGTCGAGCATCTCGGCGACGCGCTTGTCGGCGTCGGCCTTCGGCATGCCGGCAACCTTCAACCCGAAAGCGATGTTCTGTGCCACGGTGAGGTTTGGGAACAGCGCATAGGCCTGGAACACCATGCCGACATTGCGCTGGTTGGGCTTCAGCCGGGTGATGTCCTTGCCGGCGACGACGATCTTGCCGGCCGACGGCTCCTCGAAGCCGGCGACCATGCGCAGCACCGTCGTCTTGCCGCAACCGGAGGGCCCCAGGAACGAGACGAACTCGCCCGGCTCGACGTCGAGGCTGAAATCCTGCACCACGGTATTGGACCCGTAGGACTTTCGCACATGCTGGATGGACAGGAATGGCTCGGCCATGGCTTTTTCTCTCAGGTCAATTCGGGCGGTTCGCCGATTTCGGCGCGAAGCGGGACAGGATCTGGATGAGCGACATGCAGCCCCAGGTAATAGCGAAGGCGATGATGGCTAGGGCCGCCGGTTCATAGGCCCGGTTGGCGCCGACGTTTTGCAGATACGGGCCAAAGGCCGGACGGTTGAGGAGGCTCGCCATGGTGAACTCGCCGATGACGATGGCAAAGGTCAGGAAGGCGCCCGACAGCACGGCGATCAGGACATTGGGCAGGATCACCCGGCCAATGATCGTGCCCCAGCCGGCACCCAGGATCTGCGCTGCTTCGGTCAATGTCCGCACATCGATGGTGCGCAGCCCGGTATCGACGGCGCGATACATGTAAGGCAGAGCCAGCGTCGCATAGCCGATCACCAGCAAGGCATTGGCGCCCATATTGCTTCCCAGGAACGGCAGCGGGGAATTCGAGCCGTACATCCTGATATAGCCGAAGACGATGACGATGGCCGGAATGACCAGCGGCAACAGCGTGATGAATTCGACGATCGGCCTGAGCTGCGGCAGGCGCAGCCGGATCCAGTATGCCGCCGGCACCACGATCAGCACACCGAGGATGATGGTGAAGACGGCCGCCACCACCGAATACAGGAAGGTCGACTGGAAGCGAGCGTCGCCCAGCACGATCTGGTAGGCGTCGAAGGAATGGACGCCGCGCCGCATGCGCAACGAGAACTCGACCGTCGCCATCAGCGGAATGAAGAAATAGGCCGCGCCGACAATGAAGACGACCCAGGCCCAGAATTTGCCCGACTTCATTTGAGCCACCTTTCGGACCGGGTCCGGAACCAGATGTAGAAGACGTTGGCTAAGCCCGTGATGACGATCATGCCGAAGGCGATGGCATAGCCGAGCTGCGGGTTGTGCAGCACGTCGCCATTGATCTGCGAATAGAGCTTAATCGGAACGATGTTGAGTGCCGGGCCGGCAAACGCATAAGCCGTGGCGATGGCGCCGAAGGAATTGGCGAACAACAGGATGACGGTGCCAAGGAAGCTCGGCCACAAGACCGGGATGACCACCATGCGCCAATACTGCGACTGGGTTGCCCCGAGCGTGGCGGCGGCCTCGCCCCATTCCTTCTTCAAGCCGTCGATGGCCGGCACGATGATGACCACCATCAGCGGAATCTGGAAGAACAGATAGACCGCGATCAGGCCCGATGTCGTGAGGAAATTGAAGCCCATCGCGTATATGTTGACATTGAGAACGTCACGCAGAAGCGTTGTGACGATGCCGACGCGGCCGAGGGTCGCCAGGAAGGCGAAGGCCAGCGGCAAGCCGGCGAAATTCGAGGCGACGCCGGAAAAAGTCAGGGTCGCCGAGCGGGTCCAGTTGGGAAGCCCGCCGCGCACGATGGCGATGGCAATCGCGAGCCCGGCAAAGGCACCGATGACGGCCGACCAGAAACTGATCTTGATCGAAACCCAGTAGGAAGCGCTGATCGAGGGATCACTGACCAGCTGCAGGATATTATCCAGCGTCAGCTGACCGTCGCCATTCTGGAAAGCGCCCAGGACGAGATAGATCGTCGGCAGGATCAGGAACATCAGGACGAAGATAAAGAAGGGCGCCACGCCAATCCATTGCATCGGAAAGCGGAAAGCGGTCGCCTCGTTCGGGGGCGCGGGCTTGGTGGTAACGGGCTGATTTGAAAGCGTAAGATCGGTCATGCGCCGGCTACCGTCCTCGAGGGGAAGCCGGGCGGCGGCGAGGCCGCCCGGTGGATTTCAAGCCTTACTTGACGTTGGCGCCGACAACGGCGTCCCAGTTCTTGCTGATGGCCTCCTTCGCCTTGCCCTGCTCGTCGAGCGTCGGGAAGGCGGCCGAGGCGTAGGATTCCGCCGGCGGCAGCTTGGCCAGCACGTCAGCCGGGATCTTGCCGTTCTTGGCGAGATCGTTGAAGCGGATCGGGTGGCAATAGCCCTTCAGCCAGCCGACCTGGCCTTCGTCGGAATAGAGATATTCCATCCACAGCTTGGCTGCGTTCGGATGCGGCGCGAAGGCGCTGATCGCCTGCACATAAACACCAGCGACAACGCCGGTCTTCGGCACGATGACGTCGACGGGCGGGTTGCCCTTCAGCGTATCGCGGCCCGCAAGCGCGTTGTAATCCCAGTTGATCAGGATCGGGGTCTGGCCCTGGGCAAGCGTTGCCGGCTTGCCGACAACCGGCACGAAATTGCCGGCGGCGTTGAGCTTCTTGAAGAAGTCGAGGCCGGCGGTGCCAGCGGCTTCACCAGCAGCCGCCCCACCGGAAAGGCCTGCGGCGTAGACGGCCTGGATGGCCTGGTTCGAAGCGCGCGGATCGCCGGCAACGGCGACCGCGTTGGCGAATTCGGGCTTGAGGAGATCGGCCCAGTCCTTCGGCGACTCCTTGATCAGGTCCTTGTTCACCATGAACGAGAGAACGCCATAATAGTCGCCGTACCAGGCGCCATCGGCATCCTTGGCGCTGTCCGGGATCGAGTCCCAGGTCGACACCTTGTAAGGCATCAACAGGCCATCGGCCTTGGCGGTCGGGCCGAAGGACAGGCCGACGTCGATGACATCAGGAGCCTGCGGGCCCTTATTGTCCTTGTTGGCCTTGATCGCCTCGACTTCATCGCCGGAACCGGCGTCGGGGTTGAGTTCGTTGACGGTGATTTCCGGATATTTCGCCTTGAAGCCGGCAATGACGTCGCCGTAGCCGCACCAGTCATGCGGCAAAGCGATCGTGGTGAGCTGGCCTTCGGCTTTGGCGGCCTTGATGAGATCGTCCATCGAAGCGGCGGACGAAATCACCGACGACACCATGAGGGTCGCGGCCGAAAGGGAAAGTACTTTCCCCGTGAATTTGAACATGTGTTCTCTCCATTGAACTGACGCCGTTGGACGTCTGCGATGCGGTATCGTTTCCGTGTGACAGCCAAATGAAAGCTTTGTGAAACCAGCGCCTCGCAGCGTGAAAAGTTAACTCTTTTTAACGGACTGTAGCAATTAGCCATCACTTAATTTTCCGGCTAATCATTAATCCGCCCCTATATCGCCCCTTCCCCCTTTCCTTTCCCCTCGTTTCTCGATCAACTTCCGCACCCCGGAACCGGCCTCAGACCGTCCCGGCGATCGCGTTTTCGAGCAGTGTCAGCGCCGCCTTCTTGGTCAGCTTGACCGGGTTGCCGCCGGCCGTTGGATCGACCACCGCCATGTCGGCGATCAGCGCCTTGCGCTTCTTGTCCATGTCGAGCCCCTTGATCAGGCCCGGCAGCGCGTGTGGCACCTTCAATTCCTTGCGCAGTTTGATGATTGCCTTGGCGAAGCCGTCGAAGCCGCCCTTGATGCCGCAATAGGCGGCAAGCCTGGCAATGCGCTCCTCGATGGAATCCCGGTTGAAGGCCAGCACGTAAGGCATGAACACGGCATTGGTCATGCCGTGATGGGTGTCGTAGAGCGCGCCGATCGGATGCGACAGCGAGTGGATGGCACCCAGCCCCTTCTGGAAGGCCGCGGCGCCCATGGCGGCCGCGCTCATCATATGGGCGCGGGCGACGAGGTCTTTGCCATTGGCATAAGCCTTCGGCAGGTTCTCGAACACCAGGCGTATGCCTTCGACGGCAATGCCGTCGGCCATCGGATGGTAGCCCGGTGCGCAATAGGCTTCGAGGCAATGGGCGAGCGCGTCCATGCCGGTACCGGCGGTGAAGAAGCCCGGCATGCCGACCGACAGTTCCGGATCGGCAATGACGATTGCCGGCAAAAGTTTCGGATGGAAGATGACCTTCTTGGTATGGGTCGCCTCATTGGTGATGACACCGGCGCGGCCGACCTCCGAGCCGGTTCCCGCCGTGGTCGGCACCGCGATGATCGGCGCGATGGCATCGGAGTCGGCGCGCGTCCACCAGTCGCCGACATCCTCGAAATCCCAGACCGGCCGCGTCTGGCCGGACTGGAAGGCGATCAGCTTGCCGAGGTCGAGCGCCGAGCCGCCGCCGAAAGCGATGACACCGTCATGCTTGCCCTTCTTGAACACCGCGATGCCGGCGGTGAGGTTGGAGTCCACCGGGTTCGGCTTCACCTCGGAGAACACGCCATAGGGCACCTTGGCCTCATCGAGAATCCTAAGCGTCGAGGCGACGACCGGCAGTTTCGCCAAGCCCGGATCAGTCACGAAAAGCGGCCGCTTGATGCCGGTGGCCGCGAGCACCTCCGGCAATTCCTTGATGCGCCCGGCGCCGAAGCGGACGGTGGTGGGGTAGTTCCATTTGGAGATGAGCTTGGACATTGCTTGTCTTTCAAAAATCAGATGGCTTCGCGCAGGTGGAATGACTTCGGCCTCGTCAGATTGTCGTAGCCGATGGCCGACAGCCCGGCGCCCTTGCCGGTGTCCTTGACACCGGTCCAGACCAGCGCCGGATCGAGATAGTCGCAGCGGTTCATGAACACCGTGCCAGTCTCGACCCGGTCGCCGATCGCCACCGCATGCTCGGTGTCGCGCGTCCAGATCGAGGCGGTCAGCCCATAGGCGCTGTCGTTCATCAAAGCGATCGCCTCTTCGTCGTTGCGCACCTTCATGATGCCAACGATCGGGCCAAAACTTTCCTCGCGCATGACGCTCATCTGGTGGTCGACTCCGGTCAATACCTCCGGTGCCAGATAGGGCGAGCCGGCCTTGTCGTTAGCCACCTTCATGTTGATGTGCGCCACCGCACCCTTACGCAGCGCTTCGGCCTTCTGCTCGCGGATCAGGTCGGCGAAACGCGCCTGCGCCATCGGCCCCATCGTCGTCGCCTGCTCCAGAGGATTGCCGACGACATAATTCTTCGTCTCGGCGATGAAGCCTTCGACGAACTCGTCATAGACCTTCTCGTGCACATAGACGCGCTCGATGCCGCAGCAGCACTGGCCGGAGTTGAAGAAAGCGCCGTCGACCAGATTGGCGACCGCATGGTCCATCTTGGCATCGGGCAGCACATAGGCCGGATCCTTGCCACCAAGCTCGAGGCCAAGCGTCATGAAGGTGCCTGCCGCCGCCTTTTCGATGGCGCGACCGCCGCCGACCGAGCCGGTGAAATTGACATGGTCGATCTTGCCCGAACCCAGCAGTTTTTCGGTCTGGGCGTGGTTGAGAACCACGTTCTGGAAAACGCCCTTGGGCAGGCCAGCCCTGTCGAAGGCCTGCTGGAAGCGCTCACCGACCAGCAATGTCTGCGCGGCATGTTTGAGGATGACGACGTTGCCGGCCATCAGCGCCGGCACGATGGTGTTGACCGCTGTTAGATAGGGATAGTTCCATGGCGCGATCACCATGACCACGCCGAGCGGATCCTTCTTCACATAGCGTCGGAAGCCGTCCTTCGGGTTGGAAGCCGGCATCGACTTGAGCGCCGCTTCCGCGATCTCGACCATATAATTGGTGCGCTCCTTGACGCCGCCGAACTCGCCGCCATAGCGAACCGGCCGCCCCATTTGCCAGGCTATCTCCGGCACGATCTCGTCGGTCATCGCGACCAGCGCTTCGAGCATCGCCAGCATGTATTTGCCGCGCTCGACGATCGGCGTCTGTGCCCACTTCTCCTGCGCCGCCTTGGCGCGCTCGACCGCGGCATTGATCGCCTGATCCGTCGCGATCGGACGCTCGGCGTAGATCGAGCCGTCGATAGGAGATTTTAACTTGACCGTTTCGGTCATTCGTTCAGTCCTCGCACTTCATGAATCTTGATTGGCGCCGCCACCATTCCAGCGATGGCCGGAGAGGGCAGCGGCGGCTTGGTTTAATATCGTTCGAACCCTCTGTGCAGTTCCCAATCCGTGATCCGGCGGTCGTATTCGAACTGTTCCCACTTCGCCGTGTGGACATAGTGCTCGAGCACATCCTCGCCGAGCGCCTGCTTCAGCATCTTCGACTTGGCCAGCGTCTCCGTGGCATCGCGCAGTGTCTTCGGAATCTCCGGCAAACGAGAAGCCTGATAGGCGTCGCCGACGAAAGGCTTCTGCAATTCCAGCTTCTCGTCAATGCCGGCAAGGCCGGCCGCGATCAGCGCCGCGAAGGCGAGATAGGGATTGAGGTCGGCGCCGCCGATGCGGCATTCCATGCGGATACCCTTGGTACCCTCGCCGCACAGGCGGAAGCCGGCGGTGCGGTTGTCCTCGCTCCACATGATCTTGGTCGGCGCGAAGGTGCCGGCCTGGAAGCGCTTGTAGGAATTGATGTAGGGCGCCAGGAACCAGGTGAATTCCTTGGCGTATTTCAATTGTCCGGCCGCCCATTGCTGGCCGAGCGTCGACAAGGTCCAGTTGGCCTTCTTGTCGAAAAACAGCGGCGTCTTGCCGTCGGCGCTCCACAGCGAGTTGTGGATGTGGCTGGAATTGCCGGCGAGCCCGTAATTGTACTTCGACATGAAGGAGATCGCCTTGCCTTCGGACTCGGCGATTTCCTTGGCGCCGTTCTTCAGGATGACGTGGCGGTCGGCCATGTCGAGCGCTTCGGCATAGCGCACATTGATCTCTTCCTGGCCCGGGCCCCACTCGCCTTTGGAATTCTCGATCGGAATGCCGGCTGCTTCCATCTCGTTGCGAAGCCGGCGCATGACGCCTTCTTCCTTGGTGGTGATGCCGATCTGGTAATCGCCGATATAGGGCGAAGCGGTGTCGAGACTTTGCCAGTGCTTCTTGCGGGCGGAATCATAGGTCTCGTTGAACAGGTAGAATTCGAGCTCGGAAGCGAAATAGCCGATATAGCCGCGCTCGCTCAGCCGCTTGACCTGTTTCTTCAGGATGGCGCGCGGCGAATGCGGCAGGTCGTCATGGGTGTGGTGGTCGAGCACGTCGCAGATCACCAGCGCCGTCTTCTCCAGCCATGGAATGCGCCGCAGCGTCGCCAGGTCCGGCTTCATGACGAAATCGCCATAGCCCTTCGACCAGCTTGCCGCCTTGTAACCCGGCACCGGTTCCATATCGATGTCGGCCGCCAGCAGATAGTTGCAGCCATGCGTCTCGTCATGCGCGGAATCGACGAAATATTGCGCCAGGAACCGTTTTCCCGCCAGTCGGCCCTGCATGTCGACGATGCAGGCCAGCATCGTGTCGATCTCGCCATTGGAGACCGCTTTCTTCAACTGATCGAACGAGAAATTTCCGGCCATTCCTTTGGCACTCCAGTGCTTGGTCGTTGAAAGGGAGAAACAAAACCATGGCCGGCGCGATGCCGGCCATGGCCATGATGGCGGATGTCAGTGGCCGGTTTCGCCGACCGCCTGCTCCGCTGCCTTGATTGCGGCCTGGCGCGCCGCGATGATGTCGCCGAGCGGCGGCCCCTGGAAGCGGTTGCGCTCGAAAGCGAACCAGACGATCGCAGTCAGGATGAAGAAGCCGACAGTGATGTAGAGCGCCCAGTCGTTCGGCGGCTGGATGCCGATGATGAAGATCAGGACCATCGACACAATCGACAGGAAGCCGAACAGCATGAACACGCCGCGCCCCATGTTCCACGGCCCCATCTTGTCCCACTTCGGTGTGCCCCAGGCCAACATGCCGAGCACGATCGGCACGATGAAGGACAGGAACAGGAAGATGACGGTGCAGGACACGACGATGGTGTAGGCCGAGGTGCCGGCGACCGAAACCAGCGTCGAGCCCCAGACGAACAGCACCGACAGGATCGACGCCGTCCAGATCGCCGCCACCGGCGTGCGGTAGGTCGGGCTGACCTTGGCAAGGGCCGATGAACCGGGCAGGCCGCCGTCGCGCGAGAAGGCGAAGATCATGCGCGAGGCCGACGTGACGGTGGCAAGGCCGCACAGCAGCTGAGCGACGAAAACGACGAGATAGACGAATTCCTTGATGCCGGGGCTGACGCGCTGGTCGAAGGCCCAGAAGAACACGTTCCAGCCCTGCTTGGCGGCATCGTCCATGTTGGGGATCATCAGCACGAAGGCGGCGAGGAACAGATAGCCGAACAGTGCCGACCAGATCACCGACATGACCATGGCGCGCGGCACCGAGGAAGCCGCCTTGATGGTTTCCTCGGAAGTGTGCGCCGAAGCGTCGTAGCCGGTGATCGTGTAGATCGGCAGCAAGAGCCCGAGCGCGAACACCCAAGCGTTCGAAACCTGCGGCCAGACGCCGCCGCCGGCATCGCCGGAGTAATTGTGGAACGTAAACAGCCGGCTGAAATCCCAATGTTCCGCCGAGATCAGGCAGACCACCGCGATCAGGATGGCGCCGAAGAAGATCAGATAGCCCGAGAAGTCAGTCAGCTTCGCCGTCAGCTTGATGCCGAGATGGTTGATCAGGGCCTGGGCACCGGTGATGATGATCAGGAAGATCATCTGGTTGGTCAGCGTGCCCTCGATGCCAAGCGCTGGCCCGAAGGCGCCGACGAAGAACGTCCAGGTGCCGACATTGATGGCACCGAGCACGGTGATCAGACCGAGCAGATTCAACCAGGCTGTCACCCAGCCGGTGCCACGGTTGCCGAGGATGGAACCCCAGTGATAGAGGCCGCCGGCGGTCGGATAGGCCGAGCTGATCTGCGACATGGCGACCGCGAAGGTCAGCGAGACAAAACAGCCGACCAGCCAACCGATGCCGATGCCGATGCCGCCGGCGCCTGAGGTACCTTGCGCCAGCGAATTGATGCCGCCCGAAAGGATGCAGATAATGGAGAAGGAAACCGCGAAATTCGAAAAGCGGCTGAGGCGCCGCTCCAGTTCCTGGGCGTAGCCCATGCTGTGGAGGGCCTTTACGTCCTCCGCCTTGTCAACGTCTGTATAACCCGGTGCTGTCATTGGAAGTCCCCTGTTTGTTTCTCAGCTGGCCGATTGGACTGACTTTCTGACTGAATGCGATCTGGGCCGCGTGGCCTCCTCTGGCTCCAGATTGGAAAAAATGCCGGTGAGCAGATCCGCCCATTTCCGCTGCCCGGTCTCGCCGGAGATTTCGTCGTTGCGGATCTCGATCATCGCACAGGGCAAGCCGCGCGAACGTGCGTGCCGTTCCAGCGTGAAATACACGCGGTCGGCCGGCGAATAGGGCTCGTTGACGCCGACGGTTACGCCGGCAAGCCGCTTGAGTGCCGCGATCAGCGGCGCCGCCAGGCGGCGATCCTCGTCATGGATAACGCCGATGTGCCAGGGCCGGTTTTTGGACTTGTAGACCGGCGTGAAGGAATGGACGGAGACCAGCCGTGTCTCCTGGCCGCGCGCCAGCCGCTCCTCGACGATGCGCTCGATCGTGCTGTGAAATGGCTGCCATGACAGGGCCACCCGCGCCGCGAGCTGCTTCTCGGACAGGCCGGTATTGCCCGGTATGGCTGTCGTTTCGCTGACCTGCGGCACCAGGTCCGGCGCGTCGAGCGGCCGGTTGCAGTCGACGACCAATCGCGAAATCCGGGTTTCGACCAGCGTGGCATCGAGTGCCTGCGCCATCCGCGACGCAACCGGCAGCGCACCGGGATCCCAGGCGATGTGGCGCGTCAGGTCCTCGGCGGCGAGGCCGAGCGTGCCGAATTCGGTCGGCAGGAAATTGGAAGCGTGGTCGCAGGTCAGTACGAAAGGGCTCGATCCGCCGGGGTTCATCACCCGCACGGTATCAGACGATGCAAGGCTGGCGGGCCGTGCTTTCTCCATAGTCTGCCGTCCCCGGGGAGCGCTGTATCGTATGTTACGTATTTTGCCTCATTGCGTCCCTACGGATGATTTCATACAGTTTGTTTGGCTTTGTCAAATGCGATCTGGGGAAAAGACCGTCGACGGCCAGTGTGGGGAAAAGATGATTTCCAACATTGCCGAATTGATCGCCGACCGTATCGGCGCGATGCCCGCCGGCGAACGGCGAGCGGCGCAGACGCTGATCGCGAACTACCCGATGATCGGCCTGAAGACGGTCGCCGAATTCTCATCCGCGGCCGGCGTCTCCTCGCCGACGATCCTGCGTTTTGTCGCCCGGCTCGGCTTCCAGAACTATCCCGAGTTCCAGTCGAGCCTGCAGGACGAACTGGCGGCGCAATTGCAGTCGCCGGCGATACGAACGCTCAATCCGCCCTCGCCCAATGGCGGCACGGTGTCGCCCATGCTGGAAGCGACGCTCGACAACATGCGCGAGACCTTCAGGCATCTGTCCGACAGGCAGCTTGCCGACATTGCCACCAGGCTGGCCGAGCGGCGCGGCAAGACCTTCCTCATCGGCGGCCGCTTCACCGATCCGCTGGCGCGCTACATGGCAGCCCATCTGGCGGTCATCCAGCCCGATGTCTTTCACCTCGCCGGCCAGGAGAGCATGTGGCGCGACAGGCTGATCGACATGGGCAAGCGCGACGTGCTGGTGATCTTCGACATCAGGCGCTACCAGGGCAGCCTCCTCCGCTTTGCCGAGAAGGCGCATCAGCGCGGCGTGCAGATCGTACTGTTCACCGATCAATGGCTGTCGCCGATCGCCCGCTTTGCCCGCCATGTCATTGCCGGGCGAACCGCCGTGCCTTCCGCATGGGATTCTTCGGCGGCGCTCTTCGTTGTCGCCGAAACCCTGATCGGCGCTGTCACAAGGCAGCTCGAGGCCGACGGCGCCCGGCGCATCCGCGAGATGGAAGGCCTGCGATAAGCAGATCCCCCGGGCATCGCATCGGCTCCGCTACAGCGTCCCGAATTCACGTTACCGAGATTTAATGTGCACGATTGCGTGATAATTGCCATAAACCGATGATATCGGGGTGTGGCGTGGCCGGTTGTTGCCGCCAGCCCGCATCGTCGCTGCATCCGCTTCCACCTGGAACCCAGCGGACGATTGTTGCCGCTGGAGTATCGATGTCGAGCTGGAAACAGATTGTCCTCGCATTTGTGATCGTGGTCGCCGCCGCGGCTGCGTGGGCGCGTTTCTACCCCGCCGCTCCCGGAGTGCTGACACGCTGGGGGATGGACTGGGCGTATGGCGCGACGCCTCCAGCAAAGGACACCGCAGCGGCTGGCGCCCGGCAGACGGGGCGCACCCGGATTGCCACGATCGTCGCGTCGCCAGCCAGCATGGCCACGATCAACGACCGCCTGCAGGCGATCGGCACCGGCCGTGCCAACGCCTCGGTGACCGTCAATCCCTATAGTTCCGGCCGCCTTGCCGAACTGCTGGTCGAATCCGGCAGTCATGTCGATAAGGGGCAGATCATCGCTTCGCTCGATCCCGACACGGAGATCATCGCCCAGAATCGGGCCAAGCTCGCTTTGCAGGATGCCCAGTCCAAGCTCGACCGCGTCAAGTCGTTGCGTGCCTCAAACGCCGCGACGCCGGTCGCGGTCGCCGATGCGGAAGTGGTGCTGGCCGGCGCCAAGCTGGCGCTTCAGGATGCCGAGCTTGCGCTGCAGCGCCGCTCGATCCTGGCGCCGATCGCCGGTACGGTCGGCATCCTGCCGATCTCGGCCGGCAACTATGTGACCAACCAGTCGGCGATCGCCACGCTTGACGACCGCTCCTCGATCCTGGTCGATTTCCAGGTGCCCGAGCGCTTCGCGGCCGCTGTCAAGGTCGGCGCGCAATTGACGGCGACGCCGATCGCCAATCCGGGCAAGGCCTATACCGGGACGGTGTCGGCGATCGACAACCACGTCGATGAAAAGAGCCGCACCCTGCTGGTCAAGGCCAAGATCGCCAACCCGGCCGATTCGCTGCGCGCCGGCATGTCGTTCTCCATCACCATGAAATTCCCCGGCGAGACCTATCCGGCCGTCAGCCCGCTGGCGATCCTGTGGGGATCGGAGGGCGCCTATGTCTGGCAGATCGAGGACGGCAAGGCCAGGCGGTTGCCGGTTCGCATCATCCAGCGCAACACCGAAACCGTATTGGTCGACGCGAAGATCGACACCGGCGACATGGTGGTCACCGAAGGCACCCAAAATGTCAGCGAAGGCGGCGAGGTTCGCATCGCCGGCCAGGACCAGCGCGCCGCCAACGCCGCGGAAGGCTCATGACCGGCCCCGCCAACGCCTCCAGCGACACCGGCTTCACCGCGCTGTTCATCCGCAGGCCGGTCATGGCCTTCGTGCTGAACACCCTTATTGCCGTTGCCGGCCTCGCTGCCTTCTACGGTGTCGAGATCCGCGAACTGCCCGACGTCGACCGTGCCGTCGTCACGGTCTCCACCACCTTCGAAGGGGCCGCCGCCGAAACCGTCGACCGCGAATTGACCGACACGATCGAGGGCGCAGTCGCCCGCGTCTCCGGCGTCAAGTCGATCTCGTCTTCGTCCTCCTTCGGCTCGAGCCGTGTCACCATCGAGTTCAACGACGGGGTCGATCTCAACGTCGCCGCCTCGGACGTGCGTGACGCGGTCGGCCGCGTCGCCAACCAGATGCCGGACACGGCCGATCCGCCGCGCATCGTCAAGGCCGACGCCAATTCCGACGCGGTGATGCGGCTGGCGGTGACCTCCGACACCATGTCGATCCAGGACATGACGGTGGTGGTCCAGGACCAGATCGAGGACGAACTGGCCGCCGTGCCCGGTGTCGCCGACGTCCAGGTCTATGGCGACCGCGACAAGATCTTCCGCATCGATGTCGACCAGAACAAGCTGGCCAGCCTTGGCTTCACGGTCGCCGACCTCAGGGCGGCGCTTGCCTCCGTCGCCTTCGATTCCCCGGCCGGGTCGATCACCACGACAAACCAGGACCTGATCGTCCGCACCACGGCCGACGTAACGACGCCTGAGGAATTCGAGAACATCATCATTGGCGGCACGACGCGCATCCGCGATGTCGCGACCGTCACGCTCGGCCCCGACGTCGGCCAGACGGCGCTGCGTTCGGACGGCAAGACGGGCATCGGCATCGGCATCATCCGGCAGGCGGAATCCAACACGCTGGACATTTCGACCGGCGTCCAGGCCGCCGTCGCCAAGCTGCAGGAGAACCTGCCCAGGGGCATGTCGATCAAGATCACCAGCGACGACGCTGTCTTCGTCAAGGGTGCGGTGCACGAGGTCGAGATAGCGCTTGGCCTGTCGGTCACCATGGTGCTGATCGTGATTTATGTCTTCCTGCTCGACTGGCGCGCCACGCTCATCCCGGGCCTATCGATGCCGGTCGCCATGATCGGCACCATAGCCGCCATCTATCTGGCCGGCTTCTCCGTCAACATCCTGACGCTGCTTGCTTTGGTGCTGGCCACCGGCCTTGTCGTCGATGACGCCATCGTGGTGCTTGAAAACATCGTGCGACGGCGCAACGAAGGCATGGGCCCGCGCGCGGCCGCCGTGCTCGGTGCACAGGAAGTGTTCTTCGCCGTCGTCGCCACGACGCTGACTCTGGTTGCCGTCTTCGTGCCGATCTCGTTCCTGCCGGGCCAGACCGGCGGCCTGTTCCGCGAATTCGGCTTCGTGCTTGCAATGTCGGTGCTTCTGTCCTGCGTGGTGGCACTGACGCTTTGTCCAATGCTTGCCTCACGCATGCTGACCAGCGCGTCCCTCCACCACGAAGGCGGCCACGGCATTGGCGCGCGCATCGGCGGCGTCCTGAATGCCGGCTACAAGCGCGCCCTCCATGCATGTCTCGACGCACCGTGGATCGTGGTTCTGGTCGCGGTGCTGTTTGCCGGCATCGCGTTTGCGCTGTTCGGCACCATCCGCCAGGAGCTGACGCCAACCGAGGACCGCGCCGCCGTGCTGTTGCGCATCAACGCCCCGCAAGGCGTCAGCCTCGAATATACGACGCAGCAGATGCAGAGAATCGAGCGCCTGATCCAGCCCATGCGCGATTCCGGCGAGATCCGCTCGACCTTCGAAAACGCCGGCCAGAACGGCTCCTACAACTCCGGTTTCATGGTGATGACGCTGGCGCCGTGGGACGAGCGCAGCCGCAGCCAGCAGGAGATCATGGCCGAGATCAGCCAGTTGACCAGGCAGGTGCCCAGCGTGCGCATCTTCCCGGTCCAGCCCAACAGCCTCGGCATCCGCGGCGCCGGCAATGGCCTGCAATTCGCGCTGGTCGGCAACGACCGCAAAGCGCTTAGCGACGCGGCGGTCAAGGTCATCGCCGAGATGCAGAAGGATCAGCGTTTCCAGACGCCGCGCCTGTCGATCGACCCGACGCAGCCGCAGCTCGCCGTGGCCATCGACCGCGAGCGCGCTTCCGATCTCGGCATCGACATCACCGGGCTCGCCAACACCATGCAAGCCATGCTCGACGGCAACGACGTCGTCGATGTTTACGTCGCCGACCGTAGCTATGGCGTGAAGCTGGTCTCGACCACCAACCCGATCAACGACCCGACCGATCTGGAAAATGTCTTCCTCAAGACGGCGGATGGCCGCTTCGTGCCGATGTCGACCATCGCCAAGCTGACCGAGCGCGCCGTGCCGCCGTCGCTCTCGCGCGAACAGCAGCAGCCTTCGGTGGCGATTACCTCGAATCTCTCAGGCAATTTCGCGCTTGGCGATGCGCTGACACGCGCGCAGGAGATCGCCGCGCCGCTTCTGCCGCCCGGCAGCCGCATCCTGCCGCTGGCCGAAGCCGCGACTTTGGGCGAAACCAATAGCGCAATGGTCACCATCTTCGGTTTCGCGCTGGTCATCATCCTCTTGGTGCTGGCCGCCCAGTTCGAGAGTTTCGTCAGCGCCGTCATCATCATGGCGACGGTGCCGCTCGGCCTTGCCTGCGCCATTTTCGCCTTGCTGCTCTCGGGCACCAGCCTCAACGCCTACAGCCAGATCGGCCTGGTGCTTCTGGTCGGCGTCATGGCCAAGAACGGCATCCTGATCGTCGAATTCGCAAACCAGCTGCGTGATCGGGGCCTCGGCGTGCGCGAAGCGATCGAGCAGGCTTCCACCATTCGCCTGCGGCCGGTGATGATGACGATGATCTGCACAATTCTCGGCGGTGTGCCGCTTGTGCTGGCCGCCGGCGCGGGCGCCGAGGCGCGCGTGGCGCTTGGCTGGGTCATCGTCGGCGGGCTTGGCTTGGCGACCGTCTCGACGCTGTTTCTGACACCGGTCGCCTATCTCCTGCTTGGCCGTTTCGTCACCCCGAAGACCCACGAGGAAGCACGGCTGAAGCGCGAACTCGAGGAAGCCGCCTACACCAATGTGGAACCAGCGCAATAGAGATAGCTATTTCAGCAGCCGGCCTTCGATCGACCAGCGGGCGGCAAGGAAGTTCAACACAGCCGCCACGATGACGCCGCCGATCTTTGCCGGCCACACACCGGTGATACCGGCGAAGAGTGCGATCGACAGGCTGGAAACGCCGAGCGAAATCAACGCCCCAGCCGTGACGAACCGCAGGAAGGCGTCATGCAGCCGGATGGCGTGATTGCGCTCGAACGACCAGAAGCCATTCGCCACGAAAGAGAAGATCACGGCGATCGACCACGAGACGACATTGGCGGACAGCGGCGGGACATGCAGCTTGAGCAGCAGGGAGAAGCCGGCAAGATCGATGGCCGTGTTCGCCAGTCCGACAAGCGCAAAACGGACGATCTTGCTGCCGGTCGAACGCTGGGGCTGTTTGCCGCCGCTCATCCCATGCCGTCCATGATCTCGACACCGGCGCGGGCCAGGCGCGCGCCGAACGCGTCCGAGGCCAGAACCCCAAGTTCCACTTCGCGCACGCTTTGCATCGGATCGCGCGCGCACAGTGTTTCGTCGACATGGCCGGGGTGGCACATGAACAATCCATGGTCCGGCAGCGCTTCGACCGCAGCCTCCAGCAATGGGGCAAATTTTCCGGGTTGCCGCCAGTCATAGATGCCGGCGAGCGGCTTCCAAACGGCAAAGCCGGCGCGCTGCATCGATTGGTTGAAGCCGGCGGCCACGGCAGCGATTGCCGCGATCTTCGGTGCGACGGCGGCATCACCCAGCGCGGGAGCGCCGCGCAACACCGGCCTGCCCGCAGCTTCACGAAAATTCGCCCGCAGCCAGCCGCGCACGACGGGCAGGAAATGCACGTGCTGATGTCCGTCGATGAAGTCGGGCTTGCGGCCCAGCGCCTCGACGAAATGACTATATTGCGCGCCGAGTTCGGCATGGACGTCGCGCTCATCGATCCGGCTGCGGAAGACCGGCAGGGCCAGCGAACGAAGCGGCGGCAGCCGGCCCTCAGGCGCCAGACTCGATTTGCCCGTGACGGCTGGCTGGTCCGTAAGGGTCAGGTGCAGTCCGATCGCCGCGTGACCGCACAGTGGCCTTATACGCGCCGCCGCCCCAGCCCATTCCGGAAAACCGGTCATGCAGCTGGTGCCGGTCAGGCGTCGCCGGTCGAGCAGGTCGAGAATCCCGGCGCAAACCCCTGGCGCCAGGCCGTAGTCATCGGCGATCAGGCGAATGCGCCGCGTCATCCGCGGGACGCGCCCGCGGCGCCGTCTGAAACGTCGCTGCGCACGACATCGCGCACGATATACACCGGACGGTCCTTGCTCTCCGACAGCGTGACCCAGACATATTCGCCGATCAGGCCAAGGAGGGTGAGGTTGAGGCCACCGAGCAGGACGACGGCGACCATCAGGCTGGGATAGCCAGGCACTGCAATGCCGTAGAACATCACTTCGAAGAACACCTTGGCGCCGTAAACGACGCCCGCCAGCGCCGCCAGCATGCCGCTCAGACTGATGATGCGCAGCGGGATGACGGAAAACGACGTAAAGCCTTCCAGCGAAAAGGCGATCAGGTTGAGCCGGCTCCATTTCGATGTGCCGATGGCACGATTTTCCGGCGAATAGGGTATGGCTTTCTGGCGGAAGCCGGCCCAGGCGAACAGGCCCTTGTTGAAGCGCCGCTTGTCGCGCAAGCTTGTCAGCGCGCGCGCCACGGTACCGCGCATGACGCGAAAGTCTCCCGCATTCTCGGGGATATCGAAACGCTGGCTGCTGTTGATCAGGCTGTAGAACAGCTTCGCCAGCTGGCTGCGCCGCCAACTGGCCTCGCGCCGGTCGTTCTGAGCGTAGACGACGTCGATATCGTGGTGTTCCACCAACTCGGCAATCATCTGCAGGCTGACATCCATGGAATGCTGAAGGTCGGAATCCATGATCAGCACCATGTCGCCGCGCGAATGGTCGAGGCCGGCGAGCACCGCGACCTCCTTGCCGAAATTACGGCTGAGCCGCACGACCTCCCAGGAACCCGACAGCGCCAGCGAAAACCGCTCGGCGCCATCGTCGCGACTGCCATCGTCGATCAGGATCTTATGGACGGCCATGCCGAAACGGCTTGATACCGCTTCCTCGAGCCTCTCGAGCAGCCCGGCAAAGGCCGAAGCCGACTGCGCCTCATTGAAGAAGGGCGCTACGATATCGAGTTTCTGCCGCAACTCAGCCATGTGCGACGGGTCCGACATTCACCGCCTTGTCGCGCGCCTTGGTCCAGAACCACCAGATCAGCGAACAGGCGATGAAGGTGACCGCGAGCGGCCGGAACCAAGGGTAGAAGAAATTATGCATGTGGCGCTCGACGCTGGTCAAACCTGTGAGGAACAATACCGTCGACAGCACCGAAGCCAAGGCGCCACCACGCTCCTCCCGCCACAGTGTGGCGATAGCGAGACCGGCAGGCACGGCGATCATGGCATAGGTATTTGGCTCGACGCGCGGATTGAAGACGCACATGTAGAAGGCGGCCGTCAGGAAGATCGCCAGTCCGGCCATCCCGGGCTGGAGCTTGCGGTCGAACCAGAGGACGATCGATAGCGTAAGCAGTGCCACGACGACGCGCACGATCGTGGCGGCGAATTCAGGCATGGGCACTCCTGCCGAGGTGAAAGGCGCCGTGAAGTCGGTAGGGACAAAGTGGCCGGACTGGTCGACGGCCATCGAGGTCAGCATGCGGGCGAAATCACCGTACTGCGCGTTGAGATAGCCGGCAGGTGCGAAGGCATACGGTATGGCGAGCACGAACAGCACCGCCAGCACGAGCACGGGTATCAGCCGCAGGCGCAGGGCTCCCACCAGCAAAAGCATGATGATCGCGGTCGGTTTGGCAATGATGGCGACCGAAGCCCAGAAGAAGGTCTCGGCGCGCCGCCCTTCTAGCGCCGACAGGGTCAGGAGCCAGCAGGCGCCGGTCAAGAGGATCGTCGCCTGGCCGTTGCGGACCGCACCCAGCGCCATCGGCAGGGCAAGGAAGAGCCCGAAGGAAAGCAGCCACGGTAATTCCCCGCCGCCGATTTTGCGCACTTGCCGCATCGCCGCGAAGGTGAGCGCCGCGAAGCCCACCGCATGCCACACCACGCCGCCCAGATACGGTCCAAGCTTCAGCACCGGAATGTAGAGCGCAGCAAAGGCCGGCGCGTAGAGATAGCCCATCTCCGACTGGAGATTGTACAGCGGCTGGCCGCCGAGGAATGCCTCGCTGCCATATCCGTAGGCCTGCATCACCGTGCGCGTGTGGGGCGACCATAGCACCAGGCCGAGAACGACCAGGAACGCCCCGACCCACATGCCCAGCCCCAAACGGTCGAAAACCGGCTTGGAAATCGTCATCAACACACCCCGCACGCCATCGCGGAAGACGCCTCAGCCTGGCGTCGTCCCGGCATTCGATGGCGGCGGCATATCACGGACAAAGCGGCCAGGCATAGGGGGGCTCAATGGCGCAAGCTACGATCCGGCCGTTCCGATAGCGCCGGACACGTGATTGTGTCGGGCGTCGAGAGCAAGGTCACCACTTTAAGGCCGAATGAACACCTTGCCGTTAGGCTTGGCCAGTTCCGCCGGCACGCGTGCCATTGCCTCGGCCAACGGAATGACCGCCGTCACGTCGGTCGACCAGCGTCCATCGGAAAAACGCTTCTGCGCCTCGAGGATCGCCGGACCACGCCGATCCCTGGATTGCCGCATCCATTCGCTCAGCCAGAAGCCCTCGATGTGCTTGTGCTGGAAGATCAGTTGGCCGGGTTCGCGGATGACCGTGGCCTCGGGATCGAGCCGGCCATAGATGATCCAGCGCGCCCGTTTCGGCATTGCATTGAAGATGGCTGAAGCCAGCGGGCCCGTGACAGCATCGAGGAAGATGCGCGGCTGTTCGGCCTTCATCACCTCGCGCAGCGTGGCCTCGAAATCCGGCGCCTTCTCGTTGAGGACATGCGCCGCGCCAAGCCCTTTAAGCATGGCGATCTGCTCGTCGCGGCGCACGGTGACAACAGGCCGGAACCCTTCCTCGCTGGCAAGGCCGATGATCAGCTTGCAGAGCTGGCTGGCGCCGGCGGTCATGACGAAGGCCTTCTCGCTTTCCTGTTTGACGATGTCGAACATGGCGATCGCGGTCAGCGGATTGACGATCATCGCGGCACCGTCCTCGTCGCGCACCGTATCGAGCAGCGGAATGCAGGCCGCCGCCTCGGCGACGGCATATTCGGCCCACGAGCCCCAATTGCTGAGACCAGTGGCGAAAGCGACACGCTTGCCGACGAGGCTTTTGGGATAGGGCTCCTCGCCACCCGCGACGACCGTGCCGCCGCCCTCGAAGCCGGCCGGCTGACCCTTGGCGCGCGGCTGGCCATACTGGCCCTTGATGAAGGCGACATCCGATGGATTGATCGAAGCCAGGCTGACCTTGATCAGCACCTGGCTCGGTCCGGGCGCAGGCACGGCGATGCTGCCCGGCTCGAGATAGGGCTCCATCGCCTCGAGCGCACTGCCGCTCGGCGTCCTGGTATAGCCGTCACCGACCAAGAGCAGCGCCTTCATTTCGGAGGGTATGGTCATCACTGACACTCCTTGGTTGCCGCAGGCAAACCCGTAATGGCCAGCCGAACTGCCGCTCAGAGCTTCTCCTGCGTGTATTTCTTCAACTCCGTACGCGCCACCTGGCGGCGATGGACTGCGTCAGGCCCGTCGGCGAGGCGCAGCGTCCTCAGATGCGTCCACGAGCGCGCCAGTGGCGTATCCTGGCTGATGCCCTGGGCGCCGAACATCTGCACCGCCTCGTCGGTGACCTTGAGCGCCACGCGTGGCGCGACGACCTTGATCTGGCTGATCCAGGGAGCGGCGGCCCGCGCGTCTCCCTGGTCGATCATCCATGCCGCCTTGAGGCAGAGCAGGCGGGCCATCTCGATCTCCATGCGGCATTCGGCGATGATGTCGAAATTGGCGCCAAGCTTCGCCAGCTTCTGGCCGAAGGCCTCGCGGCGCACGGAACGCTGGCACAGCATCTCCAGCGCCATCTCGGCCTGGCCGATGGCGCGCATGCAGTGATGGATGCGGCCGGGGCCGAGCCGGCCTTGCGCGATCTCGAAGCCCCTGCCCTCGCCCAGGATCAGGTTCGAGGCCGGTACCCGGACATTGTCGAAGCGAAGATGCATATGGCCATGCGGCGCGTCATCGTCACCATAGACCTGCATGGCGCGGACCTTGGTCACGCCTTTCGTGACCGAGGGTACCAGGACCATCGAGTGGCGGCGGTGCTGCGGCTCGTCATCGCCGCCGGTCCGCACCATGACGATGTAGATGGCGCAGCGCGGATCGCCGGCGCCCGACGCCCACCATTTCTCGCCGTTGAGCACGTAGTCGCCGCCCTGCCGCTCGCAGCGCATGGAAATGTTGGTGGCGTCGGAGGAGGCGACATCCGGCTCCGTCATCAGATAGGCCGAGCGGATTTTTCCGTCCAGCAACGGTTCGAGCCATTCCCGTTTGTGCTCGGCCGAGCCGTAGCGTTCCAGAACCTCCATATTGCCGGTGTCCGGTGCCGAGCAGTTGAATGTTTCGGCGCCGAGATGCGCCTTGCCCATCTCTTCGGCCAGATAGGCGTATTCGACAGTGGACAGGCCGTAGCCACGTTCCGAGCCGGTCAACCAGAAGTTCCACAGGCCGCGCTCCCGTGCGGTCTTCTTCAGCCCTTCGAGGATCTCGCTCTGGCGTTTGCTGTAGACCCAGCGGTCGCCGGCCTTGCCGACTTCGCCCAGGAACTCCTTGTCGAGCGGCATGATCTCGTCGCGCACCATGGCCGCGACGCGTGCGTGGATCGGCTTCAGCCGCTCGGTCATGCCGAGATTCATCTGCGTCGTCGGTCGCTAACCCTTCATGCAGGCCGGGCATTTTATCCGTGGCAAGGATGACCGTACTTCGGATAGCCTTGTCAACGCGAACTGTTTTGCCCGCGGGCGAAGGCGCGGAGAATTTAGATGAGCTATCTGGATGAGCTGTTTTCGGTTGCCGGCAAGACCGCGCTGGTGACGGGAGCGGCGACCGGCATCGGCCGCATGGCGGCAACCGCGCTGGTCAAGGCCGGCGCTAGCGTCATGATCGCCTCGCGCAAGGGCGAGGACTGCATCAAGGTCGCCAGCGAGTTGAACGGACTTGGCGCCCCGGGCCGGGCGGAAGGCTTTGCCGCCGACATTTCCAGCGAGGTTGGCATTGCCGACCTGGTCGGTGAGGTCAAGGCACGGACCGAAAGACTGCATATTCTGGTCAACAATGCCGGCGTGTCCTGGGGCGCGCCGCTGGAGAGCTTTCCCTATCACGCCTGGGCCAAGGTGTTCGGCGTCAATGTCACCGCGGTCTTCCATCTGACACGCGAATTGCTGCCGCTGCTTGATGCTGCTGCAAGCGAAGCCGATCCGGCCCGGGTGATCAATCTGGGATCGGTGATGGGCACGCAGCCGCTGGCCGACGATGCCTATTCCTACACCGCCTCCAAGGCCGCCGTGCATCATCTGACACGCACGCTGGCGTTCGAATTCGCTGGCCGCCGCATCACCGTCAACGCCTTCGCACCAGGCCCATTCCAGAGCCGCATGACCGCATTCGCCACCGGCACGGACGAACAGGCCAGGCATGTCGGCGGCCATGTCCCGATCGGCCGCATCGGCACGCCGGATGACATTGCCGGCGCAACGCTCTATTTGTGCAGCCGTGCAGGCAGCTATGTGACCGGCGCCATCCTGCCGATCGACGGCGGGCAGTCGGTGCAGCATGGGTTGACCTTATTCAAGGAATGACATTTTCCGGCCGCAGAAGCCGGGAGTGAAACAGGAGGACATGAGCGTGGAACCGATCAGTCTCGATGTGCTTCTGGCCAGTGTCGGCAAGGAGGTCGGCGTTTCGCCCTGGCGCGTGGTCACACAACGCATGATCGATCAGTTCGCCGACGCCACCGACGATCACCAGTTCATCCACTGCGATCCGGAGCGGGCCAAGCGCGAAACGCCGTTCGGTGGCACCATCGCGCACGGCTTCCTGTCGCTGTCGCTGTTGTCGGCGATGACGTTCGAGACCATGCCGCCGCTGGAAAACGGCAAGATGGGCGTCAACCATGGCTTCGATTCGCTGCGCTTCCTGGCGCCGGTGAAGACTGGCGCGCGCATCCGCACCCATTTCGTGCTGGCCGACGTCAAGGTCAGGCCATCGGGCTGGGTGCAGACGGCGCATGACGTGACCATCGAGATCGAAGGTTCCAAAAAGCCGGCGCTGACCGCCCGCTGGCTGACGCTGACCTTACTTGAACGTCAGCCCGAGACGGTATGAGCGACCCGAACGCGCTCGACCAGGCGGCGCTTGCGCCTTACCTCGAGGCGCACATCCCGGGCTTTTCCGGGCTCGCGGCAATCGAAAAATTCAAATCCGGCCAATCCAACCCGACCTATCTCCTGACGGCGGCAAGCGGCCGTTACGTGCTGCGCGCCAAGCCGCCAGGCCAACTCTTGAAATCGGCGCACCAGGTCGACCGCGAATTTCGGGTGATGGAGGCGCTTTCGGGCACCGCCGTGCCGGTGCCCAAAATGCTGCATCTGTCGGCCGAGGGCTCGCCGATCGGTCGCATGTTCTACATCATGGGTTTCCTCGATGGCCGCATCTTCTGGGATCCGGCACTGCCTGAGGCCCGCGACAACGATGAGCGCGCCGCGACGTACGATGCCATGAACGGCACGCTTGCGGCCCTGCACGATGTCGATGTCGAGGCCGTGGGTCTCAGCGCTTTCGGCCGCCGCGGCAATTACTTCGAGCGGCAGCTGGCACGCTGGACCAGCCAGTACCGTGCCTCCGAAACCGGTACCATTGCCGACATGGACCAACTGATTACCTGGCTGGAGATGCATAAGCCGGCCGATGACGTCAGGGCCTCGCTTGTGCATGGCGACTATCGGCTGGACAATCTGATCTTCGCGCCGGACCAGCCGAAGGTACTGGCGGTGCTCGACTGGGAATTGTCGACATCAGGCCACCCCTTCGCCGACATCGCCTATCAATGCATGCAATGGCGCCTGCCGCATGCATCCGGCTTTCGCGGCCTGGGCGGCATCGATCGCTCGGCACTCGGCCTGCCTTCCGAGGAAGACTATGTCGCCGCCTATTGCCGGCGACGTGGGCTGACCGGCATCGGCAATTGGACATTCTTCCTCGCCTTCTCCTTCTTCCGGCTGGCTGCAATCTGCCAGGGTGTCTACAAGCGGGCGCTCGACGGCAACGCTTCCAACCCGGAGAAGGCCAAAACCTATGGCGAGGCGGTGAAATTGCTCTCGCACCTCGCCGTCCAACTGATCAACAAGCAGGCGTAACGGGAGACGGGATGGGTCGCTTCTGACGCCTGCCGCTTGGGAACCCGCGGCGCCCTTGTTCGTTTCCGTACAGCGTATATAATTTAACCAAGGCACCAACCAGACAAGGGCAACGGACTTGCCGCTGAGCCTCCAGAAACGCCGCGAGAAACAAAAGGCCGAACTGCGCTCGGAGCTTGTCGCGGCCGCACACAAGCTCGTCCAGGAAGAAGGCTATGAAGGCCTGACCATCCGCAAGCTGGCCAAGCGGGTCGGCTACGCGCCGATGTCGGTCTATTCCTACTTCGCCGACAAGCAGGACATCCTCTTCGCGCTGGCCGAGGACGCGTTTGAAACGCTCGCCCGGCGCATCGAGGAGCACCCGTCCGACGATCCGATCGAGGCCTTGCAGGCGGTGATGACCGAATATGCCGCCTTCGGGCTCGGCAATCCCAACGAATACCGCACTGTCTTCATGACCGAAAAGACCAAGCTGCCGGAAGGCAGGAGCTACGAGGACATGGAGGAAGGCAACCCGGCGATGAAGGTGCTGATCAGCAGGGTCGAGGCCTGCGTCGCCGCCGGCAAATTGCGTGGCGATCCGCGCGCCATCGCCACCATGCTGTGGGCGGTCGGCCATGGCACGATCTCGCTGCTGATCACATTCCCCTTCTATCCCTTCGGCGACGCGCAGGCTTTCGTGAAGCGGATGTGCGACTTCACCCTTGCCACGCTCAGCACGCAAGATGTGCCGCCGTTGACCGAAACACCGGTCAACTGCTGAGCGCGACCTCTTCGTTTTTCCAGATTTCCTCACCGCCTCTCCCAGCCAGAATGGGGCAGATTTCTTGGTTAACAAACTTGAACTTCGCGATCGACGGACGTATTTGTACAAAGCAACGTACATGTACGGAACAAATTCACCCCGTCGAACACGGAGACTGACCATGAAAAAGATACTCCTCACCCTCGCCGCCGTCCTGGCGCTTTCGGGCTCGGCCTTTGCCGCCAACAACACCCCCCACGCGGTCAAGCATTCGACTGCAGCGACCTGCGTCGACACCAAGACCAATGTGAAGCTCGATTGCGCTTCGACCGGATCGGTCGACAAGAAGGCTTCCACGGAAGCCACAACCGACGGCAAGGGTCCTAGGCTCGGGATCACGGTGAACCCGTGGATCATGCCGAGCGCCTACTGAGATTTTCCGAAAGTCTGGCCGGCTCAGCCGGCCAGATGGTGATTTCAGGCGATCGAGACCGGCAGCTTGGCCGCTGAACTTTCGAAGGCCGCGTCGATCAGCTTCTGCATGTCGGCGGCGCGCCGGAACGACGGATCGCCGTTCCGTCCCGTGTCCAGCGCATCGGCGAAGCGCCGGGCATTGTGCTTGACGTCAGGCGGCGTCAGCATCCGCCAACGGTGCTGATCGACGTCGTCACCCAGGCAGGCCGACAGCCGCGAAACCTTGCCGTCGGTCTCGACCTTGATCGCGCCCTTGGTGCCGTGCAGAGCCAGCGACAAATCATTGCCATGGCCCGTCGTGTAGCGGCTGGCCATGATCGTGGCCAGCGCGCCTGAGGTGAGCCGCGCCGTTACCGCCAAACTGTCATTGACGTCGAGCAGATAGTCACCGATGCGGTCGCCCTCCGCCTTCGGAAACGTCACCAGATCGGCATGCAGCGAGACGATATCCTGGGCCGCGCCATAGGTCGCGAAGTCGAGGATATGGATGCCGACATCGCCCAGAACACCCGTCGAACCGTGCCGGCTCGACAGGCGCCACAGCCATTTGTCGTCGACCCGCCAGTCACCCCAGAACTTGCTGACCAGCCAGCTTTGCCGGTAGTTCGCCTCGACATGGCGCAGCTCGCCGATCTCGCCGGCCTCCACCATGCGCCGCGCCTCGTGGATCACCGGCGTGTTGCGATAGGTCAGGTTGACCATGTTGACGAGCCCGGCCGCCTCGGCGGCTTCGCTCATCGCAAGCGCATCGGCATGGTTCGGCGCCAGTGGCTTCTCGCAGAACACATGTTTCCCGGCGGCCAGCAGGGCGAGCGTCGTCGCCTTGTGGACCTGGTCCGGCGTCGCGTTGATGGCGGCATCGAACTCGCCCCAAGCGATCGCAGCTTCGAGGCTTTCGAAGAAATTGCCTATTTTGTTGGCGGCGGCGAACGCCGCCGCGCGGCCCGGCAGATGATCGACGCAAGCGACGATGGTACAGCTCGGAACCTGACCGAACTCCTCGATATGATGTGCCGCGATCCAGCCGGTGCCGAGCAAAAGCAGGCGATGCATCAGCTCAGCCCCCTCTCACCGTCGGCATGCAGACGCAGGCCTTTCTGGACGATCTTCTCCTTGGCCTTGTCCGTCGGCACATTCGGCGCGTTGGTGACGCCGGACCATGCCGGGGCGGGGTTGTGCGCCCAGTGCACGGCGTTGCGCAGCACCTGCTGCACGCCTTCATTGTGATAGATCGGATAGGTCTCGTGGCCCGGTGAGAAATAGAAGATTTTTCCCGCTCCCCGCTGATAGGTCAGGCCGGAGCGGAACACCTCGCCGCCCTCGTACCAGGAGATAAACACCGTCTCCAGCGGCTCCGGCACCGCGAACGGTTCGCCATACATTTCCGTCTCGCCGATCTCCAGGCATTCGCCGATGCCTTGCGCGATCGGGTGGCCGCGATTGACCGCCCAGACACGCTCGCGCTCGCCCGCCTCGCGCCATTTCAGCGAACAGGGCGTGCCCATCAGCCGCTTGAAAATCTTCGAGTAGTGGCCGGAATGAAGCACGATCAGCCCCATGCCTTCCCAGACCCGCTTCTGGACGCGCTCGACGATCTCGTCCTTGACCTCGCCATGGGCGGCATGGCCCCACCATAGAAGCACGTCGGTGGCCGCCAGGCGCGTGTCGCTCAGCCCGTGCTCGGGTTCCTGCAAGGTGGCGGTGGTCGCTTCGATCCGCTTGTCCTGGTTGAGCGCGGCGGCGATGGTACCGTGCATGCCCAAGGGATAGAGGACGCGCACGGCGGCATTGGTCTGTTCATGGAC
The DNA here is from genome assembly GCF_006441095.1 of Mesorhizobium sp. B2-5-4. Classification (NCBI taxonomy): domain Bacteria; kingdom Pseudomonadati; phylum Pseudomonadota; class Alphaproteobacteria; order Hyphomicrobiales; family Phyllobacteriaceae; genus Mesorhizobium; species Mesorhizobium sp. B2-5-4. The sequence continues at coordinate 48,756 of NZ_VFUR01000010.1, forward strand.
GTTCTCGCCCCAGACAACGGCTTTAACAGGCATTTTTCCTCTCCAAAGCGCTTTGAGTACCGCATCCGATGAGGTCTTGGAAAGATGTCGTCGATCAAAATTTGTGAAATCAGGGCTTGCGGGCCTTGCGGCCAGGGACTGTCTTGGCCTTGCCAGGCTTGGCCGGTGCGCCGGGAATGGACGACCCCGTAATCGACACGGGATCGCTGGCTGGAAATGTGTCCTCGAGGCCTTCCTCGAGTTCGTCTTCGGCGTCGGCCTCGTGATGCCGCTCATGTTCAAGCGAACGGACCGCCGCGGTTTTCGGCGATTTCGGCGCGGACCTCGACGGCATCGGCAGTTCTCCCTCGATTTGTCGCCGCACAACGGACGCGGGCGGCAAACGTTCCGGGGTCAGCCGGCGGCGTCGCGGGCTCCCTCGGACAGGAAAGTAAAGACATAGTCCGAGAAAGAACGCCAGCACTCGACCCTGAAGGCCTCGTCGGCCGTGCGCAACAGCACGATCTCGGCCTTGCCCAAAATGGTGCGCGAAGCGGCGCCCACCGGGAAGGCGTCGAGCGACAGATCCTGCGGGCAGCCCGAATTGATCGCGGCTTCCGCCGCCGGGCCGGTGACGGAAATCGCGATGTTGCGATGCGAGATGCCGACCGACGAGTGCAAGGTTGAAACCTTCGCGCAATCGGCGAGCGGGTCCTTGCCGGCCTCGTCGATGACAAGCCACTCGTCCGGCCCAAGCCACAGCGCCGTACGGCCGCTCTTCGACGCCGAGGTTTTCGGCTGCTTCGGCAGGGTCACACCGAGCGCCTTCGACAGAGCGGCGACCGAAGCTTCCGGCGCGCGCAGCGAAATGCGCAGGGCCGGCGGCAGCACTTCGACCTTGACACCCGTTGCGGAGACAGTGCGCCCGGCCAATGCCGGACGCCGCTCCGCCGAGGGCGAAGCCGTCGCGGCCGTCTTTGCAGCAGCTTTAGCCATTGAGGCGCCCTCCCGTCTCGTCGAAGAACACCATGCCGGCAACCTCCACTTCAATCACCCCGTCCGGCATCGGCACGTAGAGCGTGTCGCCCATCCGGTCACGCCCGCCGGCGACCAGCGCCAGGGCGATGGAACGGCCGCAATTCTGCGACCAGTAGCTCGAGGTAACGTGGCCGATCATCTTCATCGGGATTGCCTGCTTCGGGTCCTCGACGATCTGCGCGCCTTCTTCCAGCACCACCTTGGGGTCCTTGGTCTTCAAGCCGACCAGTTGCTTGCGGCCCTTGGCGACCAGGTCCGGCCGCGCCATGCCCCTGATGCCGACGAAGTCGGCCTTCTTCTTGCCGACCGCCCAGTCGAGGCCGGCGTCGTTTGGCGTCACCGTGCCGTCCGTATCCTGGCCGACGATGATGTAGCCCTTCTCGGCGCGCAGCACGTGCATCGCCTCGGTGCCGTAAGCGGTGGCGCCATGCTTCTGGCCCTCGGCCCACAACGCTTCCCAGACGGCCTGGCCATAGTCGGCCGGGACATTGACTTCGAAACCGCGCTCGCCGGTGAACGACATGCGGAACAGCCGTGTCGGCACGCCACAGATCTTGCCTTCGCGCACCGACATATGCGGCAGCGCTTCATCAGACATGTCGATGCCTTCGACCAGCGGCGCGATGATGTCGCGGGATTTCGGACCCTGCACGGCAATGACCGCCCACTGCTCGGTGATCGAGGTCAGCCAGACATTGAGATGCGGGAACTCGGTCTGGAGGTAATCCTCCATGTGGTTCATGACGCGCGGCGCGCCGCCCGTCGTCGTCGTGACATGGAAGCGGTCCGGCGCCAGCCTGCCCACGACACCGTCATCATAGATGAAGCCATCCTCGCGCAGCATGATGCCATAGCGGCAGCGGCCTGGCTCCAGCTTCTCCCACGGATTGGTGTAGAGCAGTTCCATGAACTTGGCCGCGTCCGGGCCGACCACTTCGATCTTGCCCAGCGTCGAGGCATCGAACAGGCCGGCTTGATTGCGGACCCCAACGCATTCGCGGTCGACCGCCGCATGCATGTCTTCGCCGGCTTTCGGGAAATACCAGGCGCGCTTCCACTGGCCGACATCCTCGAACACCGCGCCTTGCGCCTCGGCCCACGGATGGATCGCGGTTCTGCGTGTCGGGTCGAACAGCGGCCCACGCGCATGGCTGACAATCGCGCCGAAGGTGACAGGCGTGTAGGGCGCGCGGAACGTGGTCAGGCCGACCTCCGGGATCGGCTTGCCCAGCGTTTCGGCGGCAATCGCCAGGCCGTGCATGTTGGAGGTCTTGCCCTGGTCGGTCGCCATGCCGTTGGTGGTGAAGCGCTTGACATGCTCGATCGAGCGCATGCCTTCATGCACCGCCTGGCGGATGTCCTTGGCGGTCACGTCGTTCTGGAAATCGACGAAGGCTTTAACCGTCGTGTCCGGTCCGGCGCCGGGCGCCGCACCCAGCATGCCGCGCGACCAGCTCTCCGAGGCGTCCACCTTCGGTTTGGTCTCCTTGGCGGCTTTCGCGCCGGCATCCTTGGCCGCCTTGGCGCCCGCCGCATAGGCCTCGTCCACCGTCGCCGCCAGTCCGTCGGTGCCGTTGCAGGCGCCGACCGAGACGCAGTCCTGCGCGTAGGTGCCGGGCACGAACCGCTTGGTCTCGTCGTTGAAGGCGACCTTGCCGCGCGACTGCGAGAACAGATGCACCGACGGTGTCCAGCCGGCCGACATCAGGATCGCATCGACCGGAATTGTGCGTTCGCCGCCGCCATTCTTCGGCTGCACCGTCATCGACGACACCCGCAACTTGCCGCCGGCGCGGATCACAGCACGGCCGAAATTGATCTCGATGCCGAGCGCCCTCGCCTCGTCGATCACCGGGCCGGTCGGGTTGTCGCGCAAATCGACGATCGCCGCCACGTTGACGCCGGCCTTCTTCAGGTCGATCGCGGCGCTGTAGGCCGAGTCATTGGCGGTGTAGACACCGACATTTTTTCCGACCGCGACACCATAATGGTTGAGGAAGGTGCGCGCCGCGCCCGCCAGCATGACGCCTGGCCGGTCGTTATTGGCGAACACCATGTGGCGCTCGATGGCGCCGGAGGCCAGCACCACGCGCTTGGCGCGGACCTGCCATAGCCGTTCGCGCGGCAGGTCGTGGCCGGGGGCTTTCAGGTGATCGCTGACGCGCTCGACCAGGCCGACGAAATTCTGCGCGTAATAGCCGAACGCCGTGGTGCGCGGCAGCACGCGGACATTGTCCATTGCACCCAGCCTGGCGATCGCCGCTTGCGCCCAGGCAAAGCCGTCCTTGCCGTCGATCTTCGCGCCAGACTCGAAGCGCAGGCTGCCGCCGAACTCGGCCTGCTCGTCGGCCAGGATGACGCGCACGCCGGTCTCCGCCGCGGCAAGCGCCGCCGCGATACCAGCCGCGCCGCCGCCCAGCACCAGCACGTCGCAATGGGCGTAGCGCGAGGAATAATGGTCGGGATCGGGTTTGTCGGGCGAAACGCCGAGGCCGGCGGCTTCGCGGATCTTGGGTTCGTAAAGGCTCTTCCAGGCCGCCTTCGGCCACATGAAGGTCTTGTAGTAGAAACCGGCCGAGAACAGCGGTGATGCCAAATCGTTGACCGCGCCGACGTCGAAGGATAGCGACGGCCAGCGGTTCTGCGAATTGGCGGCAAGCCCGTCATAGAGTTCCTGTACGGTGGCGCGCACGTTGGGCGTCTTGCGCGCGTCATCACGCACGATCTGCACCAGGGCGTTGGGCTCTTCCGCGCCAGCCGAGAGGATGCCGCGCGGGCGGTGGTACTTGAACGAACGGCCGACCAGATGCACGCCGTTGGCAAGCAGCGCCGAAGCCAATGTGTCGCCCTCGATGCCGGCATAGGACTGGCCATCGAAGCTGAAGCGGGCGGTCTTGGCCTGGCTGAGGCGTCCGGCGCCGGGAATGCGCAACGCGCTGCTCATTTGGCTACTCCAGGTAGCTTGGAGGGTTTCGGTTCGCCGGCCTTGTAGGTCATGACGAACTTGTCGGTGACGGTGTCGCGCACCGCGTTGAAGAAGCGCGCGCAGCCATGCATGTGCCGCCAGCGCTCATAAATGATGCCCTTGGGATTCGAGCGGATGAAAAAGAACTTCTCGAAATCGTCGTCGCTCTCGCCGGCCATGTTGGCCGAACGCGCGATATGCGCCTCGCCGGCGTTGCGGAATTCGAGTTCCGGGCGCTCTTCCTCGCAATAGGGGCAGCGGATGAGAAGCATCGTGTTTGTTCCTACAATTCGCCGTGGCCGACGCGCGCGCCCGCCGGTTGATCGCAAAGCTTCTGGCCCATGGTCATGAAGGGAGCGACGAGTCGCAGCCGCTCCTCGACGCTCGTCGCCGCACTGAAGAGATCGCGGTTGGCCATGTTGCCGAGCGTCAGCTGCATCGGATCTGTCGTAACGATGACGCCACGCGGTTGGAAATCCTCGTCCTCATCCAGCCCATGCGGTCTGCCCTCGTAGAACATCACCACTTTCTGGCCGACGCTCCAGACGCAGGCGAGCATTCCCTCGTCGACCGAAAACGGCCAGCCGGTCTCGTTTCCGGCACGGCTGATCGGCTGCAGCCGCACCTCCTGCACCGTCGGAACATGGAACATGCCCTGTTCCCCCGCCAGCATCAGCGGCATCGCGACAGCGATATCAGTCATCATCATCAGTGCGCCACCGCTGCGGCCGCCGCCTCGTCGATGAGGCGACCGGTGCGGAAGCGTTCGATGGTGAAAGGCGCGTTGATCGGATGCGGATCGTCCTTGGCGATGGTGTGGGCAAAGACATGGCCCGAGCCCGGTGTGGCCTTGAAGCCGCCCGTGCCCCAGCCGCAATTGACGTAGAGGCCGGGCACCGGCGTCTTGGCCAGGATCGGCGAGCGGTCGGGCGTCACGTCGACGATGCCGCCCCACGAACGCAGCATCTTCATGCGCGTGAAGATCGGGAACATCTCGCAGATGGCGTCCAGCGTATGCTGAAGAATGTGAAGTCCGCCGGTCTGCGAATAGGAGACATACTGGTCGGTGCCGGCGCCGATCACCAGTTCGCCCTTGTCGGACTGCGAGATATAGGCGTGCACCGTGTTCGACATCACAACGCAAGGCACAACCGGCTTGACCGGCTCCGACACCAGCGCCTGCAGCGGATAGCTCTCCAGCGGCATGCGCACGCCGGCCATGTTCATGATGACCGAGGAATGGCCGGCCGCGACGACGCCGACCTTCTTGGCGCCGATGAAACCGCGCGTCGTATCGACGCCTGTGACCGCGCCGTTGGCAGCCCGCTTGACGCCGGTGACCTCGCAGTTCTGGATGATGTGGACGCCGCGCGCCGAAGCGCCGCGCGCATAGCCCCAGGCGACCGCGTCATGGCGCGCCGTGCCGCCGCGGCGCTGCAGGGCAGCCCCGACGACCGGATAGCGCGCGTCTTTCGAGGTATTGAGCGGCGGACAGAATTCCTTGGCCTGCTCCGGCGTCAGCCATTCATTGTCGATGCCGTTCAGCCGGTTGGCATGGACATGGCGCTTCAGCACCTGGATGTCGTGCACATTGTGGGCGAGCATCATGACGCCGCGCGCCGAATACATGACGTTGTAGTTGAGCTCCTGGGAGAGCCCGTCCCACAGCTTCAGCGCATGGTCGTAAATCCCTGCGCTCTCGTCATAGAGATAGTTGGATCGGATGATGGTGGTGTTGCGGCCGGTATTGCCGCCGCCCAGCCAGCCCTTTTCCAGCACCGCGATATTGGTGATGCCGTGCACGGTGGCGAGATAATAGGCGGTGGCCAATCCATGACCGCCGGCGCCGACGATGATGACGTCGTATTCCTTCCTGGGCTCCGGCGAGGACCATTGTTCCTCCCAGCCCTTGTGGCCGCGCATGGCCTCGCGGGCGATGGCGAATACAGAGTATTTCTTCACGGTCCAGCCTCGCGCCAAAAGGTCTCGCGGAGTGCAGCCGGGTCTTCCTTCGGCCCAGCGCGCGAGGTGTATCACTAGCGAAACGGCGCTGCCATCCTTGCGCTGTTTGCGACGGCGCTTGCCGTTTTGCGCCGTGCTGAAAAAGAGGTATCCGGTCTGGCCCCGATGATTGCCTTCAGTCACACTTCCCGGCGTCGGGGATTCGGAGAATGATGGTGGGCAACGCTTGGTGGAATCTCACATTGCGCTTCCTGCTGGAGCTGTCAGCCTTGCTTGGCCTCGGCATGGCAGGCTGGAGCCTTTTCGAGGGCTGGTGGCACTGGGTCCTGGCCCTTGCCTTGCCACTCATCGCTGCAGCGTTGTGGGGGATTTTTGCCGTGCCCGGCGATCCGAGCCGTTCAGGGAGTGCACCGGTACAGGTGCCCGGCGCTGTCAGGCTGGCGCTGGAATTCGTCGTCATGTTCGGCGGCGCGGCCGGTTTCCATGTGGCAGGCCATGCCGCCACGGGCACCATCATGGCCGTGCTGATCGTCATCAGCTACGTGTTCTCGCTGGACCGATTGGCTTGGCTGCTCCGGCAATAGTTGGTGCGAGCCTCTGCGGTTTTCGGGTGGCTGCTGTCCTGCCGATTTGCGACGAAGCATCCGATCGCCGGCAAAGCTGGCGCGAAGGACAAGGATGCCAAACATGCTCGCACTTTCCAACAAGATCGCCATCGTCACCGGCGCCAGTTCCGGCATCGGCCATGCCACCGCCAAACTGTTCGCGGAGGAAGGCGCCAAGCTGGTCATTTCCGCTCGCCGCCAGACCGAGCTTGATGCACTCGCCGCTGAAATCGAGGACGCCGGCGGCACGGCTGTCGCTCTCGCGGGGGATGTTATCGACGAGACCTACGCGAAAGCTCTCGTCGAACTGGCGGTCGGCAGCTTCGGTGGACTCGACATCGCGTTGAACAATGCCGGCTCCGTCGGACCGATGGGTCCTGTCCCCGACATGTCGGCACAGACATGGCACGGAACGATGGACACCAATCTGACCAGCGCCTTTCTCGGTGCGAAGTATCAGATACCGGCCATGCTCGAGCACGGCGGCGGCTCGCTGATCTTCACGTCGAGCTTTGTCGGTTACACCGTCGGCATGCCGGGCATGGCCGCCTACGCCGCGGCCAAGGCCGGCCTGATCGGATTGACGCAGGTGTTGGCCGCCGAATACGGACCGAAGGGGCTGCGCGTCAACGCGCTGCTGCCCGGCGGGACCGACACGCCAGGCGCGACGACGACCACGCCTGAGGCCCGCGCCTTCGTCGAGGGCCTCCACGCCCTGAAGCGCATGGCGCAGCCGCAAGAGATCGCCCGCTCCGCGCTTTACCTTGCCTCCGACGCCTCGAGCTTCACCACGGGAACCGCGCTGTTTGCGGATGGCGGAGTGTCGATCAACCGGACGTGAAGGATTTTTTGCCGGGACAGGCCTGTTCGTCGTTGTGACGCAGGCCGCCGGCCTTGCTTTTTCGGCGCGATTTGGCGATTCCGTTTCTATCTAAACGGGTCTTCTTGCCAAGACGGGTCCTGGAACCATGATGCTGATCCGAACCTATGTCGCCCAGAGTGCAATCGAAGGCGTCGGCATGTTCGCCGCCGAGCCCATCCGGAAGGGCGCCTCGATCTGGCGCCTGGATCCGGATTTCGATCGGCTGATCCCGATGGACAAATACGAGACGGCGCCGCAACCCCTGAAGGAATTGCTCGACCGTTATGCCTATCCGAGCCCGGACAAGCCCGGTTTCATCGTCTATGAGGTCGACAATGGCCGCTTCATGAACCATTCGGCGACCCCGAACACCGATTTTTCGCAATATGGCGGCGCCACTGCGACCCGGGATATCGCCGTCGGCGAGGAGATCACCTGCGATTACGGTGAGTTCTTCGAGGATTTCGAGCGGCTGCACCTGGCCACGGCGTAACAGGCACCCTATCTCCAGGCGACTGTGGCAATTTGGCTGTCGTCCGTCATTTCGACTGTGGACAGCGAGGCTTGATTCTGCTATCAGCCGCCACAATTCGTGGTGTCGAGCGCCGCGGAGGCTTGTGGCTATGGCTGCTTGCCTGTTGATATCAAACCCGAAAGACAGGATTGCCCGTGCAGGTACTCGTCCGCGACAATAACGTTGATCAGGCGCTTCGCGCGCTGAAGAAGAAGATGCAGCGCGAGGGCATTTTCCGCGAAATGAAGATGCGCGGCCACTACGAGAAGCCTTCCGAGAAGCGCGCCCGTGAAAAGGCCGAAGCCGTTCGCCGCGCCCGCAAGCTGGCCCGCAAGCGCGCACAGCGCGAAGGCCTGCTGCCGATGACCCCGCGTCCGGTTGCTGCTGGCGGTGCCGCCGGTGCAGCGCGTCCGCCGCGCTGATTATCGCCAATATTTCGTCCTTTTCGAAGGATACCAGGGTGGCGCGATGCGGAATCGCCGCCACCCTTTTATTTTGATTGTGACCCGGCCCGGAGGGGGGAACCGGACCTGAACGACGGCGCAAGTGAGGACAGGGCAGACATGAACGCAACAAGCGTGGAGCGCGGGACCGCATTGCGTGGTTTCGCCCTGACAGCGGCCCTGCTTTCCGGACTGGTGCTTGCCGGCTGCCAGACGTCGGGCCCGGCCGGCGAGTTCAACAACATCGACAAGGCGCAAGGCTCGAGCGAGAACATCTCCTCGCTGTCGGCGGTCATCCAGCGCAATCCCCAGGATCCTGAAGGCTACAATGTGCGCGGTTCGGCCTATGGCCGCGGCGGCCAGTACCAGCAGGCGCTCAAGGACTTCAACCAGGCCATCCAGCTCAACCCGAATTTCTACCAGGCCTATTCGAACCGGGCCCTCATCCAGCGCTTCCTCGGCAACCAGGAAGCCGCACTCGCGGACTACAATCGCTCGATCCAGATCAACGGCAATTACGACGCCGCCTATATCGGCCGCGGCAATCTCTACCGCAAGGCGGGCCGCACCCAGGATGCCTTCACCGACTTCCAGAAGGCGATCCAGCTCGACACGACGGATGCCCGCGCATATCACAATCGCGGCCTGATCTATCAGAGCCAGGGCCAGCACAAATTCGCCATCGAGGACTTCTCGACCGCCATCTCGCTGGCCCCTGACGCCGCCGAGCCCTACAACGGCCGTGGCCTCTCCTATCTTGCGACCGGCGACGAGGACAACGCCTTCTCCGACTTCAACATGGCCATCAAGCTCGACGGCCAGAACGCCGAGGCCTGGGCCAACCAGGCGCTGATCTACGAACGGCGCGGCGACAAGGCAAAGGCGGCGAAGGCCTATCGCGAGGCCGTGCGCCTCAACCCCACCTACCAGCCGGCCAAGGACGGCCTCGCTCGCGTCAGCTGACATCGGCTTCCGCAAGCCCGCGCCAAGCGCCCCATTGCATCGTGCGTGTGCGAAAGGACACGCGGCGCGGCGGATCGCCGCCAATCCGGCAACCGTGTGTTACCCCCGCGACAAGCCGTTAACCCCTGCCTTGTTCGCGCCAAGTTTTCGGCGGAACGGTCGCGGCGCTCGAGACGTTACTGAAGACTGATTGCAAAAGGACCCTCCCCATGATCAAGAAACTCGTCTGCGCCGCTGCTCTTGCAACGACCGTTTTCGCTGCCGCTCCGGCCAGCGCCGGCAGGCTGCAACTCGGCACGCTCGACTGCACCATCGATGGCGGCTCCGGCTATATCGTGACGTCCAACAAGGGCGTGTCCTGCGTCTTCCGGCCCCATCATCACGGGCCGTCGGAAATCTATACAGGCGTGATCTCGAAGCTCGGTGTCGATGTCGGCAAGACGCATCAGGGCCAGCTCATCTGGGCGGTTTTTGCCGCGACGCGCGACCGTGACGCGGGCGACCTTGCCGGCAGCTACTACGGCGTCAACGCCGAGGCGAGCGTTGTGACCGGCGGCGGCGCCAACCTGCTCGTCGGTGGCTTCGACAGCGCCTTCATGCTGGAGCCGCTCAGCGTCCAGGCGCAGACCGGCGTCAATCTCGCCGTGGCGGTGACTTCGCTGGAGCTGATCCACTCGCTCAAATAAGCGGTTTGGGGCCTCGGCTCCAGACCCTTCACTCTGCGGCGCGGAACCGGATAGGATGGTTTCGCGCCGTTTGTTTTTGGGGGACGCCATGCCGAGGACAGCTATCGCCGCTGCCATGATTGCAAATCATGCTTGCCGGCAAGCGGTGCATCCAGGACGACGCTGGTCCAAACATATCTCGAAAAAATCGCTTGAGCTCAATCGCGGTTGAGGTTCTACAAACCCGTCCCGGGCAAAACAGCGTCTCGACGCGGCGCGCATGGTCCTGCCGGAAGCCTCGCGTTGGCTTCTGGTGCCGTGCGGCTGCATCGAGATAGGCAAAGCAGGGATGGACATGACCGAGATCAGCACAAACAGGGTCGACTGGCGCGCATTGTGGGCAAGCGGCGACCTGGCGCGCTTCTGCTTCATCAGCCTCGGCATCCTGCTTCATGCCACCAATGAGACGATGGTGGCGACCGTCATGCCGGCCATGGTCGGCGAACTGGCCGGCGTGCAGCTCGTCGGCTGGTCGCTGGCGATCTACGAACTCGGCGCCATCGTCGCCGGTGCCGCGGCGGGACGGCTGGTGAGCTATGTGGCGCTGCGCACCAACATGGTGGTCGCGGCCCTGCTTTACGCGGCCGGGGCGCTGATCTGCGCCACCTCGCCTTCGATGCAATTGTTCCTGGCCGGCCGTCTGATCGAGGGGCTGGGCGGCGGCGCGCTGGTGTCGCTGGCCTTCGTCTCGGTCGAACGGCTGTTTTCGCGTGCCATCTGGCCGCAGCTTTTCGGCATCATGTCGGCGATCTGGGGCGTCGCGGCGTTCAGCGGTCCGCTCCTCGGCGCTGTTATGACCGAATTGCTGTCGTGGCGCTGGGCCTTCGGCGTCTTCACTCTCGGCGGCACCGCCATGGCGCTGGCAAGCTTCCTCGTGCTCGACACGCCGGAAGCGACAAGACCCAGCACGAGCGTCGGCAAGGCGCCGCCTTTTCCGTTCATGGCGCTTGGCTGCCTTGCCATTGCCGTGGTGCTGATCGCCTCAGCCGGCGTCGACATCGCCCTGCCGCGTTCCTCGCTGCTGATCGTGCTGGGGTTGGCAGGTCTCGCGCTGTTCTTTTACATCGATGCGCTGAAGCCGCGCTCCCGGCTTTTCCCGGCGCGGCTGTTCTCATGGCGCGCGCCGGTCGGCGCCGGCATGACCATGGTCGCCGCCTTTTCCATCGCGACCTGCTCCTTCGGCGTCTACGGGCCGCTGCTGCTGACCAGCCTGCACGACATTCCGCTGCTGACCACCGGCTACATCATCGCCGCCGAATCGATCGCCTGGTCGATCCTGTCGATCCTCGTCGCCAACGCGCCGCCACGGCGCGAAAGGCTGATCATCGTCTGCGGCGCACTGATGATCGCGGCGGGCATCGCCGGCTTCGCCTACACGATACCACTGGGCTCGATCGCGCTGATCCTGGTCTGCGCCCTGTTGCAGGGCGGCGGCTTCGGCATTGCCTGGCCGTTCCTGACCCGCGTCATCGTCGCCTCCGCCCCGGACGACGAACAGACCATCGCCTCGGCCGCGGTGCCGACCATGCAGCGCATCGGCTATGCCGTGGGTGCCGCCCTTGCCGGCATTGTCGCCAATGCCAGCGGTTTTTCGCAAGGCCTGAACCATGACGCGGCCGCTGGTGTCGCGAGCTGGCTGTTCCTTGCCTTCGTGCCGCTCGGCGTTCTCGGCTGCCTCGCCGCCTTGCGGATATCGGCGGCGGCAAATCGGCCGCTCGCAGCCATCGGCTGACGCAGGTTCTATCGGACAGGTTATTCACTCGACACGCAGGCGGTAGCCGACCCCGGTCTCGGTGGTGATGTAGCGCGGCTGGTCGGGGGTTTTTTCGATCTTCTGCCTGAGCTGGCGCACATAGACCCTGAGATACTGCACATCTGTCGAATCGTCCCAAATCTGCTTCAGGATGAAGTGGTGGGTCAGCACCTTGCCGGCATGCTGCACCAGGATGCGCAGTATGTCGTACTCCTTCGGCGAGAGCTTCACCTCCCTGTCCTCGACCTTGACAATGCGCTTGACCAGATCGACGCTGAGGTCGCCGCTCTGGAAAACTGGCTTTTCGCCCTGTTGCTGGAACTTGTGGCGCAGCGCAACGCGGATGCGCGCCACCAGTTCGTTCATTCCGAACGGCTTGGTGACATAATCGTCGGCGCCGAGTTCGAGCGCGCTGACGATGCCGGCCTCGTCGGTGCGGCTGGAGAGGATGACGACGGGAATGTCGACGCCCTCGTCACGCCATTTGCGCAGCAGGTCGTGGCCCCCTATGCCGGGCAGGCCGAGATCGAGCAACACCAGATCCGGCTTTTCCTGTTCCATCAGCTCGATCGCCACCTTGGCGTTCGGCGCCTCGCTGACCCCGTAGCCCTGGCTGGCAAGGCCGACCCGCAGCAGCTTGCGGATCGGCGGCTCGTCATCGACAACCAGTATCCTGACATTCGAATTGGTCATCGAGGCTGGTCCACGCCGGGTTCGTCGCCGCGGTTGCCGACACCGCGCGCTTGCGCCGGCACCGGCATCCTGATGGTGAAGGCGGCACCGAGGCGGTCGGTCCGGTTGGCGGCCGCGATCGTGCCGCCCATCGCCTCGACGAAGCCACGGCAGATCGACAGGCCGAGCCCGGTGCCGGCGCGCACCTGATCACCCTTGCGCACCCGGTAAAAGGTGTCGAACACGCGTTCCAGGTCCTGCGCCGGAATGCCCGGCCCCTCATCCATGATCTGCACGATGACAGAGCCATTGTCGACCCAGGCCTGGAAGCGGATCGCCGAGCCCGGCGGCGAATATTTCGACGCATTGTCGAGAAGGTTGAACAGGACCTGCTCGAACAGCACGGGATCGAGCCTCAGCATCGGCAGGTCGGGCGGAATATCGACCTCGATCTTGTGTTCGCTGGCGATCTTGCGGGCACGGTCGAGTGCCGTACCGACGATATCCCCCAGATAGTGAAGGGCGTAATTCGGCTCCATCGCACCGGACTCGATCTTGGTCATGTCGAGCAGATTGGCGATGAAGCGGTTCAGCCGTTCCGATTCGTCGATCACCGTCGACAGAAGCTCCGCCCTGTCCTGCTCGGGCAGGTCGGGCGCGAACTCCTTGAGTGTGCCTGCCGCCCCCATGATGGCCGCGAGCGGCGTCTTCAGGTCATGCGAAATCGATGTCAGCAGCGCCGAGCGCAGCCGGTCGGCTTCGGCGGCCAGCTTGGCGCGGTCGACATCGGCGACGAGCTGGACGCGTTCGATCGCCACCGCCGCCTGGTCTGCCAGCGCGTCGAGCAGCCGCTGTTGCTCGGGCGTCAAAAGGGGGCCCTGCTTGTCATTGTCGAGACCGACGACGCCGATTGCCGTGCGTCCCGTACGCAAGGGAAGATAGAGGCGCTTGGCGCCGGGCAGCGTGTCGGCGCCGCGTCCGGCGGCACGGTTGTGCTCCCAGGCCCAGCGGGCGGCGGCGATGTCGGCCTCGGCCAGCGTGTCGTCGGGCGGATAGCCTGCCTTGACGGTGATGGTGCCGTCTTCCGGCAGCAGCAGCACCACGCGCAGCTTCAGCATCGAGGCTATCTGGAAGGCGGTGGCCCAGAGCACGTCATCGAGCGTGCCGGCGCCGGCGAGCTTCTTGGAGAAGAGATAGATGTCCTCGGTCGCCCGCGCCCGTGAGCGGGCGGCGGCGGCCTGACGCTGGACGCGCGCCGTCAGGTTGCTGGCGATGACGGCAACGGCGATGAAGACGGCAATCGCGACGATGCTCTCGGGATCCCGGATCGTCAGAGTGTAGCGCGGCTCGAGGAAAAAATAGTTGAAGGCAAGGACACTGAGGAAACAGGCGTAAAGCGCCGGCCAGAGACCACCGCCCACCGCCGAGGTCAGCACGGAGAGCAGGAAGACGATCGCCAGGTTGCGAACGTCGAGGAACTGGTCGAGAACAGTGCTGAGGGCCAATGATCCGGCAACGTAAGCCGTGGCGAGCAAATACGGCTTGGCCTGAAACTGCCTCTGCTCGGCTGCCGCGCTCACTCTCCTGGAAGGCGTCTCGGTGTCCCGCTCCGTTCCGGAGATGACATGGACGCTGATGTCGCCGGCATTGCGGATCAGATCATAGGTGAGCGATCCCTCGATCAGTTCCCGCCAGCGCGACCGGGTCGGCCTGCCGACCACGATGTGGGTGAAATTGTTCGCCGTCGCATGGCGAACGATGTCCTGCGCGACGCTCTGGCCCGGAATGGTCGTCACCTCGGCGCCGAGCTGCTCGGCCAGGCGCAGGAGTGTGGCGAGCCTGTCCTTGTCGTCCTCGGACATGCCGGCCGAGCGAGGCGTGTCGACATGAAGTGCCGTCCATGGCGCACGAAGCCTGTCGGCCAGCCTGCGTGCGTAGCGAATGCGGGCCGCCCCGCCCGGACGCGCATCGACGCAGACGAGAACCCGTTCCCCGGCAGCCCACGGTCCCTGGATGGCGTGGGACTGCATGTGGTTGAGCAACTGCTCGTCGACGCGCTGGGCGGTACGCCGCAGCGCCAATTCCCGCAACGCGGTCAGATTGCCCGGCGAAAAATAGTTCTCGACGGCACGCTGCGCCGTATTGGGGAAATAGACCTTCCCCTCCCCCAGCCGCTTGATCAGGTCGTCGGGCGTCAGATCGATGATTTCGACATCGTCGGCCTGGTCGATGATGGAATCGGGCACCGTCTCGCGCACCCTGACCCGCGTGATCTGGGCGACGACGTCGTTCAGGCTTTCGACATGCTGGATGTTGAGCGTCGTATAGACGTCGATGCCCCGCGCCAGGATTTCCTGGACGTCGAGATAACGCTTGGGGTGGCGGCTGCCGGGCGCGTTGGTGTGGGCGAGTTCGTCGACCAGGACCAGCGCCGGACGCCGGGCAAGGATGGCATCGATATCCATCTCGTCGAGGACACGCTCCCTGTAATCGACCTTGCGGCGGGCAATGACTTCATACCCCTCGACCAGGGCCCGGGTTTCCTTGCGGCCATGCGTCTCGACCACGCCGATCACCACGTCGACACCGTCGGCCAGCCTGGCACGGCCCGACATCAACATCTCGTAAGTTTTGCCGACACCCGGTGCCGCACCCAGGAATATGCGCAGACGGCCGCGCCCTTCCCGCCCGGCATGCTCTAGCAGCGCGTCGGGAGATGGTCTGTTTTCGACGTAGCTTCTGTTGTCCGGCATCGGGTCCGATCATGAATGGCGCCGGGGACCGTGTCGATCCCCGGCGCCGGCCATCACCTATTTCGCGGCATCCAGCGCTAGATTGAGAGCCAGCACATTGACCGCCGGCTCGCCGAGCGCGCCCAACTCCCGGTCCACGACCTGGCTGTCGACGAGCGCCTTGACCTTGGCTTCGTCGATGCCCCTTGCCTTGGCCACGCACGGAACCTGGAAATAAGCGGCCTCGGGGCTGATCTGCGGATCAAGGCCGCTGCCGGATGTGGTCACCAGGTCCATCGGCACCGGCGCATTCGGATTTTCCACCTTCAGCTTCCCGGCACCGTCCTTGATGCGCTCGATCAACTTCGGATTGGTCGGGCCAAGATTGGAGCCGCCCGAGGCGCCGGCATCATAGCCATTGCCCGCCGCCGAAGGTCGTCCGTGGAAATACTTGTCGCTGGCGAAGGCCTGGCCGATCAGTTCGGAGCCGACCACCTTGCCGTCCTTCTCGATCAGGCTGCCATTGGCCTGGCGCGGGAACAGCGCCTGGGCGATGCTGGTCATGCCGATGGGATAGACGAGCCCGGTCAGCACGGTGAAGAAGATGATCATGATGATCGCGGGTCTGATTTGCTTGAGCATCGGAATGATCCTTATGCAAGGCCGAGGGCCGTGATGGCCATGTCGATTATCTTGATGCCGACGAACGGCACGACGATGCCGCCGAGGCCGTAGACGAGAAGGTTGCGGCTGAGCAGCGCACCGGCGCCGATCGCCCGGTATTTCACGCCGCGCAGCGACAGCGGGATCAGCGCGATGATGATCAGCGCGTTGAAAATGATGGCCGACAGGATGGCGCTCTGCGGTGTCGCAAGGTGCATGATGTTGAGCGCCTGCAACGGGCCCGTCATTTGGCCTGGCGCGATGTAGAAGACGGCGAACATGGCCGGAATGATGGCGAAGTACTTGGCGACGTCATTGGCGATCGAGAAGGTGGTCAGCGATCCGCGCGCCATCAACAGCGCCTTGCCGATCTCGACGATCTCGATGAGCTTGGTCGGATCACTGTCGAGGTCGACCATGTTGCCGGCCTCGCGGGCGGCGACCGTGCCGGTGTTCATGGCCACGCCGACATCGGCCTGCGCAAGGGCTGGCGCGTCGTTGGTGCCGTCGCCGCACATGGCGACCAGCTTGCCCTTGGCCTGTTCGTCGCGGATCAGCTTCAGCTTGTCCTCGGGCGTTGCCTGGGCAAGGAAGTCGTCGACGCCGGCTTCCGCCGCGATGGCTGCCGCCGTCATCGGATTGTCGCCCGTGATCATCACCGTGCGGATGCCCATGCTGCGCAGTTCGGCGAAGCGCTCGCGGATACCCCCCTTGACGATGTCCTTGAGGTGGACGACGCCGAGCAGCCGCCCGTCCCTCTCGACCGCCAGCGGCGTGCCGCCCGATTTGGCGATCTCGTCGGCGATCGCCTGCAGGTCGCGCACGGTATCGCTTCCCGGCCGTGTGCCGTGTGTGGCTGATGTCGGCTGGCTGACATAGGTCAGAATCGAATCGACCGCGCCCTTGCGCACCGAAGAGCCGTCTACGTCGACGCCGCTCATGCGGGTCTGTGCCGTGAAGGGCACGAACGTGGCGTATAATGTCGCCATGTCGCGGGCACGGATGGCATATTTCTCCTTGGCCAGCACCACGATCGAGCGGCCTTCCGGCGTCTCGTCGGCGAGCGAGGCAAGCTGTGCCGCGTCGGCCAATTCCTGCTCGCTGACACCCCTGACCGGGCGGAACTCGGTCGCCTGGCGATTGCCGAGCGTGATGGTGCCGGTCTTGTCGAGCAGCAGCGTGTCGACGTCGCCGGCGGCTTCGACGGCGCGGCCCGACATGGCCAGCACATTGAAGCGCACCAGGCGGTCCATGCCGGCAATGCCGATGGCCGACAGCAGCGCGCCGATCGTGGTCGGGATAAGGGTCACGAACAGCGCGACGAGCACGGTCACCGAGATATAGCCGCCTGAGTAGGAGGCAAAGCTCGGGATGGTCGCGGTGGCCAGCACGAAGATCAGCGTCATGCCGACGAGCAGGATGTTGAGCGCGATTTCGTTCGGCGTCTTCTGGCGCTCGGCGCCTTCGACCAGCGAGATCATGCGATCGAGGAAAGTATGGCCGGCGGCGGCGGTGATGCGCACGCGGATCCAGTCGGAGAGCACCTGCGTGCCGCCGGTGACCGCCGAGCGGTCGCCGCCGGATTCGCGGATGACCGGCGCGGACTCGCCCGTTATCGCCGCCTCGTTGACCGAGGCGACGCCTTCCACCACCTCGCCGTCGGACGGGATAATGTCGCCGGCCTCGACGAGGACGATGTCGCCGACCTTCAAACCGGTGCCGGGCACCAGCTTGAACTTGGTGCGATCCTCGCCCGTCAAAAGCTTGGCCTGGGTTTCGGTGCGCGCCTTGCGCAGCGAATCCGCCTGCGCCTTGCCGCGCCCCTCGGCGACGGCTTCGGCGAAATTGGCAAACAGCACCGTGAACCACAGCCAGATGATGATCTGCAGCGTGAAGCGCAGATCGCCGCCACCGGTGACGAGGTCCTTGACGAACAGCACCGATGTCAGCGCCGACACGACGGCGACGACGAACATGACTGGATTGCGGGCCAGCGTGCGCGGATCGAGTTTGCGGAAGGCACCGCCGATGGCGGGCCACAGGATGCCGGCATCCATGATGCTGGCCGATTTTGACTGGCTCATTTTGAAGCTCCGGCTTCAGTATTGATGTGCGGCACCGATTGGTCGGATGCCGGAAAGAGATGAGGAAGCCCGTAGGCCAGCAGCCAGAGCGCGATCATGGCGGCGGCAAGCCCAAGAAATGTCGACAGGGTCGGGAAAGGAGGCGGCATTCCCTCCTTCCCCGGATCGGCCCGATGCCTGACATTGCGGCGCTTGTTGCTGAACCAGGACATGTCTGCCTCAGAATGTTTGTCCATGAATCGTTGCCAGGTGCTCGACGACAGGTCCGACGGCGAGCGCCGGGAAGAAGGTCAGGCCGCCGACGATGACGATGACGCCGACCAGCAGCCCGACGAACAGCGGGCCGTCGGTCGGGAAGGTGCCGGCCGAGGCGGGCACGGTCTTCTTCGCCGCCAGCGCGCCGGCGATGGCGAGCGCCGGTATGACGACCAGGAAACGGCCCATCAGCATGCCGATGCCGAGCGTGATGTTGTACCAGGGCGTGTTGCCGCTGAGGCCGCCGAAGGCCGAACCATTGTTGGCCGCCGCCGAGGTGTAGGCGTAGAGGATTTCGGAGAAGCCGTGCGGCCCTCCATTGGCGATCGACGCGACGGCGCTCGGCAGCACCACCGCGATGGCGGTGAAAACCAGCATCGCCAGCGGCAGGCACAGGATGGCCAGCATCGCCATCTTGACCTCCTTGGCCTCGATCTTCTTGCCGAGATATTCGGGCGTTCGGCCGACCATCAGGCCGGCGACGAAGACGGCGATCAGGATGAACATCAGCATGCCGTAGAAGCCGGCGCCGACGCCGCCGACGATGACCTCGCCGAGCTGCATGTTGATGAGAGGGATCATGCCGCCGAGCGCGCTGAACGAGTCATGCATGGCGTTGACCGCGCCACAGGAGGCAGCCGTGGTGATGACCGCGAACAGCGCCGAGAGCGCGATGCCGAAACGGGTCTCCTTGCCTTCCATGTTACCGCCGTCGATGCCGAGCGCATGCACCAGCGGATTGCCCGCGGCCTCCGCCCAATAGCAGACGGCGACGCCGGCGATGAACAGCACGCCCATGGCGGCCAGGATCGCCCAGCCCTGACGCTGGTTGCCGACCATGCGGCCGAAGACGTTGGTCAAGGCAGCGCCGACGACGAAGATCGACAGCATCTGGATCAGGTTGGAGATGGCATCGGGGTTTTCGAATGGATGTGCCGCGTTGGCATTGAAGAACCCGCCGCCATTGGTGCCGAGCATCTTGATGGCGACCTGCGAGGCGACCGGCCCGAGCGCGATCGTCTGCCTGGCGCCCTCCAGCGTGGTGGCGTTGACGTAAGGCCCGAGCGTCTGGGGCATGCCGAGCCAGACATAGACCAAGGTGAGCACGACGCAGAGCGGCAAAAGCACATAGAGCGTGGCGCGCGTCATATCGACCCAGAAATTGCCGATCGATCTTCCGGAAGCGCGGGCGAAGCCGCGGATCAGCGCGATCGCAATGGCAATGCCTGTGGCGGCCGAAACGAAATTCTGGACAGTCAGGCCAGCCATCTGCACGAGGTAGGACATCGTGCTTTCGCCGCCGTAGTTCTGCCAGTTGGTGTTGGTCATGAAGCTGGCGGCAGTGTTGAAGGCGAGCGCCGGGTCGACCGCGCTCATGCCTGCCGGATTGTAAGGCAGGCCGCCCTGCAGGCGCTGCAGCATATAGAGCACCAGGAAGCCTGCCAGGTTGAACAGCAGCAGCGCCACCGCATAGCTGGCCCAGTGCTGTTCCTCGCGCTCGCTGGTTCCGCAAATGCGGTAGAGCCCCTGTTCGACCGGGCGGAAGATCGGCGAAAGCGGCGTGCGATCGCCTTTGAAGACGCGGTGCATGTAGAAGCCGAGCGGCTTCACCAGCAAAACGAGGATCCCGCAATAGAGGATGATCTGTATCCATCCGTTGATTGTCATGGCCGTGGCTTTCCGTGCCTTCAGAAGCGTTCTGGACGAATGAGCGCGTAGGTGAGGTAGGCGAGCAGGAATAAGGTCACGCCACCACCGAGGATGTAATCGACAAGCATGGTTTGATCCTTCAGCCTAAATTCTGTCGCAAGCTTTGACGTAGACGATGGACAGGGCGAAGAACAAAACCCCGATCCCGAGAACAATGACGTCCATGATTGCCTTCCTTGCTTTCACTGTCTTTCGGCCACAATCGAAGAGGCCAAAAACCGCTCGCGCTTGTTCGTCGCCTCGATGGCGATGGCATTCAAAGCTTCTGTCGGCGTGTTATATGGACCCGATCGCCATAAAGGTTCGAGACGGGACGGAGGGCAAAGAAATAGGAATCTTATAAAGGTTTCGGGGTAGGCGGCGGGCCACCGGCGATAGAGGGTCGCCTTCGACGACTACCAGCGAGCCACGGTTTGGAGGTGGCACCGACTATCAGGCGGCGTATTGTGAAAGCGGCAAAGGACCATCCCAAGCCAACGCCAGGCGGGAATTGCGGCCTAACGCAGTGACGCGCTGTAGGATGCTGTTGCACGCAGTCGCATCCAATGGCATTTCCAATGACAGGGCTTCTTGGCGGGCAAGGTTTGAAAAATTTTCAAATTACTCAGGAAAGTCAGGTTGTTATGGCGGAGAGAGCGGGATTCGAACCCGCGTTACGGTCTCCCGTAAACACACTTTCCAGGCGTGCGCCTTCAACCACTCGGCCACCTCTCCGTCCTTGCATTTTTCGCGTTGGCCGGTTTCGCCGCGCGGGTTGGGGACAATGCAGTCCCTTCAGGGAGGCCGGTACGCGATATCAGCGCCGTGGGTGCCGCCAACCAGCGAACACCTTCCCTTCGCACCTGAGCCGTCAAAGCAACAGGCGCGGGGCTCATCTAGTCGATCCCGCGCCGAATGCCAAGCCATAACGGCGGTCTATTCGCTTTGCCGGCCACACACAGCTTCGCCAAGCTGCGTCGCACCCGTTTTTCAAGCCGCCACCGCCCGAATGATGTGCACAGCCATGGCCGTAGGGCCGGCCGCGCTTGACTTCGCCGCGGCCCACCTGTCGAGTGAAGCGGAGGCTTTGCGGGGGGCATCGTCCGGAGATGTCTTCAAGCAGTGAAAAACCGGGCGGAACGCCGGACAGTGGACAGGCGCCGACAGGGCACCCGGACAGCGGGCTGTCCTACGTGCCGGTGGGCTGGCTCATCTTCGTCATGGCTTGGTCGGTCTACGGCCTGGCCTCGGCCTGGTGGCTGACCGGCAATTCCGGCCTGCCGGACAGGATCTTCTATTTCCTCCTCGGCGGGCTTGCCGTCGACATCATCACCATTCTGTGGGGACTCTACCTTCTCGGCCTTGCCTTTGGCCGCTCGGCGCGTTTCCCGCGCCGCTTCATCATCTGGCAGGTGACGACCATCGTCTGGGTGCTGGCGAGGCTGGCTTATGTGCTTGCCGTGCCCGATTTCGTCTTCTCCGCCAGGAGCTTGCTCATAGGCGGCGCCGAAATCGCCATCGGCCTGCTCTGCATCTATCTGCTGCGCCGCGGCTCCGGCGTCGAAGGCGTCTATGCTAGGCAGCAAGCCGAAGCGCCATCGGTCTTCGTTTCCATCGTCGCTGCCTTGCTCGGCATCATCCTGGGCGCGGTCATCGGCGCCGTTGGCGGCTTCCTGGCTGGCTCTGTGATCGCCGATGTCGCCGAGGTCAGTTGCTTCGAGGGCGGCTGCGGCTACTTTGCCGCCTTCATCGGCTTGGCCGGGCTGGTGGTCGGCGCCATTGCTGGGGGCATTCTTGCCGTCTTGCTCGTTCACCGCCGCCGGCGCGAGCCGGCCGCATAGGGTTCAGCAAGCGCGGGGCTTCAAATTCGCGTATCCCGATTGCGGACAAGCCGCACGCATTCTATTTCTGGTTTCGGGACATATGCCGGAGGTCTCCTGGTTGGCGTCCAGGAGGGACCGGGGGAGAGCCTTGATGTTTCGCTTCGTCTTTCGTCTTGCAGCCATGGTCGCGCTGTCGGTTTCCGTCATCATGGCGGTGCTCGACACGACGCGCACGGTGGCGGCTTCTGCCCTTGTGCTGACCCCCCTCAACGCGAGCTGGCTGGCCGTCTCGCCGGACACGCGGGCCGCCTTCGAAGGCTTCGTCCGCACCAAGGCCAGTCCGCTGCTGTGGGATGGCGTCATCGCCTGGGTGCTCAACCAGCCGGGCTTTGCCGTATTCGCGGTGCTGGCCTTCCTGCTTTACGCCATCGGCTACCGGCGGCAGCGGCGCACGGGACAGTTCGCGGCGAACTGACCCATCGCCTGCACCATTCCGGCCGCCTCCTCACGGCTTGCACACAAGGTCAGATCGCTGTGTGGCTTGCCCGTGGCACGCTTTTCCAAAAGGTCAAAATTCCGCGTGAATTTTGTTTCGGGCCGTGCCAGATTGCCCGGGAGCGGGAGGGGAATACACTCCTGGCTGACGTCGTTTGCCGGCCGGAGAACCGGGCAGGCAGGCGGTGCGTAACGGAAAAAATAACCGACAGGGTGTGGATCACATGAAACGTATCGTTCTCGGCCTCCTGGCCGCAACCGCAATGGTTCTTCCGGCTTTCGCCGCGGATGTCCAGCCGGCCATCCTTTACGATCTGGGCGGCAAATTCGACAAATCCTTCAACGAGGCTGCCTATCACGGCGCCGAGAAGTTCAAGACCGAGACCGGCACCCCCTATGTCGAGTTCGAAGTGTCGAACGCCTCGCAGCGCGAGCAGGCGCTGCGCCGCTTCGCCGAGGACGGCCACAACCCGATCGTCATGGCCGGCTTTGCCTGGGAGGATGCGCTGAAGAAGGTCGCGGCCGAATACCCGGACCTCAACTTCGCCATCATCGACGATGCCGTCGACCTGCCCAATGTCCGCTCGCTGGTGTTCAAGGAGAATGAAGGTTCCTATCTCGTCGGCATCATGGCGGCGATGGCGTCGAAGTCGAAGAAGGTTGCCTTCGTCGGCGGCATGGACATCCCGCTGATCCGCAAGTTCGAATGCGGCTATGTCGGCGGCGCCAAGTCGGCCGGCGCGACCGACGTCATCCAGAACATGACTGGTGACACGCCGGCGGCGTGGAACGATCCGGCCAAGGGCGGCGAGATCGCCAAGACGCAGATCGACCAGGGCGCCGACGTTGTATACGCGGCCGCCGGTGGCACCGGCGTCGGCGTGCTGCAGGCAGCGGCCGATGCCGGCAAGCTCGGCATTGGTGTCGATTCCAATCAGAACGGCCTGCAGCCCGGCAAGGTGCTGACCTCGATGCTGAAGCGCGTTGACGTTGCCGTCTACACCGCCTTCATGGACGGCAAGAACGGCACCTTCAAGGGTGGCGTCGAGAATCTCGGCCTCAAGGAAGGTGGCGTCGACTACGCCATGGACGACAACAACAAGGCGCTGGTAACGGCCGAGATGAAGGCGGCGGTCGAAAAGGCCAAGGCCGACATCATCGCCGGCACGGTCAAGGTCCACGACTACACCGCCGACAACGCCTGCCCCTATTGATCGGCGGCGCCATACGGCAATGACTGGAACCGCCGGGCAATGCCCGGCGGTTTTGCATCGGCCTATAGCTTGCCGGCCAAGTAACCGAGGGCGAAGACCACTATCAGCCCGATGGCAATGACGTACCCACGCCGGCCGCCAGGCGCGTGCACGCCGACGCCGTGTGGTGGCCGGGACAGGCTTCGGATCACTGTCGGTGACCTGGCATCGTTGCCGCCCAGGCCAACGCTGCGCATTTGCGGCAATTCGGCGAGGCGTTGCGCAACCAGCGCCCAATGATTGGCGCCTGCTGGTTTTTCGGTGCGATCGAAAACATGCATGCGTTCGGCGAGCTGCACCACCGCGTCGCGGAAGGCAGGATCGATCTCGAGATCGCGCTCGGCCCGCTCGCGCTCGGCATCGTTCATCAGGCCGAGCACATAGTCGCCGGCCCTCGCGATGCGGTCGCTTTCACCGGCCATGGCCAGGACCCTCCCCTTTTGCTCACCAGTGTGGCGGTTTGGTCACTGGCACGTCCGGTGCCGCCTGCTCTTCGAGCGCCAGGAAGCGGTCGGTCAGCGCATCGAGCTTGCGCTGCATGCGTTCGATCACCTTCCACTGCTCGGCGATCTGGCCCGACAGCTCCTCGATGGTCTTCTCCTGCTCGGCGGCGCGGATTTCCAGCGTCGTCAGCCGGTCGGCGGGCATGATCATGCAAAGTCCTCAGTTTTGTACCGCGACACCTTGCGCCGCAATGTCAAATCGACCTCCGCATATTAGCGGATGCGAGAGCTTCGGCCACGTTCGAAATTGACAAGCGCGCGGGGATTTGTCGAGAGTGGAGGCTGCTCCGGACAATTGGCACGGGCGGAGCGTCATGCTAGGCGTCTTGACCAAGCGATAAAAAATAAGAGTGGGACGGGCTGCATGGCGCAAGCCGCAATCGAACTGATCGGCATCAACAAGAGTTTTGGCGCGGTGCGCGCCAACCGCGACATCAATCTGGAGATCGCGCGCGGCACCATCCACGGCATCGTCGGCGAGAACGGCGCCGGCAAGTCGACGCTGATGTCGATCCTCTATGGTTTCTACCAGGCCGATAGCGGGGAGATTCGTGTCGGCGGCCAGCCGGCGTCGATCAAGACACCCAACGACGCGATCGCGCTCGGCATCGGCATGGTGCACCAGCATTTCATGCTGGTCGACAATTTCTCGGTGCTGGAGAACATCATCCTCGGCGCCGAAACCGATGCGCTTCTGAAGAGCAGCATCGCCAAGGCGCGCTCCGAGCTTGACCGGCTGGAGCGCGAATACGGGCTGGAAGTCGATCCCGATGCGATCATCGAGGAACTGCCGGTCGGCCTGCAGCAGCGTGTCGAAATCCTGAAGGCGCTTTATCGCGGCGCCGAAATCCTGATCCTCGACGAACCGACGGGCGTTTTGACGCCGGCCGAGGCCGACCACCTGTTCCGCATCCTCCGGCAATTGAAGGAACAGGGAAAGACGGTGGTGCTGATCACCCACAAGCTGCGCGAGATCATGGCCATCACCGACGCCGTGTCGGTGATGCGTCAGGGCACGATGGTGGCGACCCGGGAGACCAGGAAAACCACTGTCGAGGAACTGGCGGAACTGATGGTCGGGCGGCGCGTGCTGCTGAGGGTCGAGAAGGGCGAGGCCGAGGCCGGTGCCGTCAAGCTCGTGGTCAAGAACCTGACGGTCAGGGATTCCCGCGGCGTCACCATGGTCGACGACGTCTCCTTCGATTTGCGCGCAGGCGAGATCGTCGGCATCGCCGGCGTCGCCGGCAACGGCCAATCCGAACTGCTCGAGGCGATTTCCGGCATCAGGCATGCCGTTTCCGGTTCCGTGATGCTCGAGGGCAAGCCGATCGATCTCACCGGCAAGGCCGATCCCGGCGAATTGCGCGACCGCGGCCTCGCCCACGTGCCGGAAGACCGCCATCATGTCGGGCTGGTGCTGGCCTTCGAGGAGAACGAGAATTCCATCCTCGGCTACCATGACGATCCCCGCTACCTCAAAGGACCGTTCCTCAACATCGATGCCATCATGGCCGATGCCAGGGACAAGATCGAGAAATACGACATCCGTCCCGGCAATCCGCGCCTGAAGACCGCCAATTTCTCCGGCGGCAACCAACAGAAGATCGTGCTCGCACGGGAAATCGAACAGGACCCGGGCGTGCTGATCGTCGGCCAGCCGACGCGCGGCGTCGATGTCGGCGCCATCGAATTCATCCACAAGCGCCTAATCGCCATGCGCGACCAGGGCAAGGCGGTGCTGGTGGTCTCGGTCGAGCTCGACGAGATCCGTTCGCTTTCCGACCGCATCCTGGTGATGTTTGCCGGCCGCATCGTCGGCGAGCGCGGCCCCGACGCGACCGAAGGCGAGCTTGGCTTGCTGATGGCCGGTGTCGAACATCAGGAGGCCGCACTTTGAGCACCGTTGGGCGAACGGTGAGGATGTTCTTGGTCGACGGTACCCCATCCGGGATAGTAACCGCTGAAATAATGAACTGGACCGGGCATGCGCTCCTTGCACCGCGGAGTGAAATAGGACGCATTCGAAAGCGGCCTGAGTCTCAAAAAACAGGCATTTACTTTTTGCTGGGTGAAGTGGCTACGTCTTCGGAGAAACGCTCGGTTTATATTGGGGAAAGCGACGATGTCGGAAGGCGGATCGAGCAGCATGCATCGTCGAAGGAAGAGGATTTCTTTGAAAGATTTTGCATATTCACAAGCAAAGACGCAAATTTAACTAAGGCGCATGCGAGATACCTAGAAAATAGGTTGAATTCTATATCTGGAGACTCAGGAAGAGCTACTTTACTTAACAGTAACACTCCGCCAGCAGGCAATCTTCCGGAATCTGATATTGCTGATATGGAGTTTTTTATCTCTCAGATAGAAATCGTATTGCCAGTACTTGGGTATGACTTTCTCAAGGGGCGCCCGTCAACCATAAAAGCCAAGCCATCTGTAGAAGGTTTTTTTGTAGACAGCCCTGAAACCAATAGCAACGGAGACAATACAGCCAGCGACGTCACACAGCTTCGATTGGTTGATCCGAAGACGGGGGTCGATGCAACCGCAGTTCTGAGCGGCGGCGAGTATCTGGTCTTTCGCGATTCGTCAGCGAGAGCTAAGGTGGTGGATTCTCTAGCCAAGCACTTGAGTGGCTACAATGCTCTACGAAACTCGCTAATTGACGATGGATCTTTGATCCCCCATCCGACTCGCAGCGATATATTGATTTTCAGTAGAGATGTTGCCTTCAGAAGTCCGAGTGCGGCGTCGGCTGTCATCTTAGGCCGCAGTGACAACGGCCGTTACTCTTGGAAGGTTGTAGGTACCGGAGAGAACTTGGCCCAGTATCAATCCAGAAAGATAGCCGAGGCCGCGCAATGAGCACCCCTTACGCCAAATTGCCGGCCTGGGCCGATTATGGGCTGATCCCGCTGATCAACCTGTCGGTCGCCTTCATCGTCGCCGGTTTCGTCGTCATGCTGGTCGGCGAAAACCCGCTCCGCGCCGCCGTCATCCTGGTCGAAGGCGCCTTCGGCAAGGGCACAGGCATCGCCTTCACCCTGTTCTATGCCACGACTTTCATATTCACCGGGCTTTCGGTGGCGGTGGCGGCGCATTGCGGCCTGTTCAACATCGGCACCGAGGGACAGGCCTACATCGCCGGCCTCGGCATCGCCATCGTCTGCCTTTCCTTCGACAGCACGCTGCCCTGGTGGCTGACATTTCCGCTGGCCATCGTCGCTTCGGCGCTTGTGGGCGCATTGTGGGCGCTGATCCCCGCCTACCTGCAGGCCAGGCGCGGCTCGCACATCGTCATCACGACGATCATGTTCAACTTCATCGCCGCATCGATCATGGTCTACCTGCTGGTCGGCCCGTTGAAGCCGGCGGGCTCGCAGGCGCCACAGACGCGTAACTTCCTCGCCGGCGCGGAACTGCCGAAGCTAAACTGGATCATCGAACTGTTCGGCGCCAAGATCCGCTCGGCGCCGCTCAATGTCTGCTTCCTGCTGGCGCTGGTGATGGCCTTCCTGGTCTGGCTGCTGATCTGGCGCACCAGGCTCGGCTACGAGATGCGCACCTATGGCCACAGCCCGAAGGCGGCTCGCTATGCCGGCATTTCGGAAACCCGCATCATCATTACCGCGATGATGATCTCGGGCGCGTTGGCCGGCATGATGGCGCTCAATCCGGTGATGGGCGACCAGCACAATGTCGCGATCGACTTTGTTTCGGGCGCCGGTTTCGTCGGTATCGCCGTGGCGCTGATGGGCCGCCTGCATCCGGTCGGCATCGTGCTGGCGGCGATCCTGTTCGGTATGCTCTACCAGGGCGGTGCCGAACTCGCCTTCGAGATGCCGGCGATCAGCCGCGACATGATCGTCATCATTCAAGGGTTGGTCATCCTCTTCGCCGGCGCCCTGGAGCACATGTTCAGGCCCTATATCCAGGCTCTGTTCGCTTCGTTCAGCCCGAAATCGGTGGGCATGCAGGCGGTCACCGGGAAGGGTGCCTGAAATGGATATCTTCAACGCAATCATCCAGGTGCTGGACTCGACCATCCGCCTGTCGGTGCCGCTGCTGCTTGCCTGCCTCGCCGGCCTCTACTCGGAGCGGGCCGGCATTTTCGACATCGGCCTCGAAGGCAAGATGCTGGTCGGCGCCTTCGCGGGTGCTGCCGCGGCTTCCGTGTTCCATTCGGCGCTCATCGGTCTCGGCATGGCGATCCTGATCTCTGTCGCCTTCGCACTGGTGCACGGCTTTGCCTCGATCACCCATCGCGGCAACCAGATCGTTTCAGGCGTGGCGATCAACTTCGTCGCCGCCGGATCGACCATCATCCTTGGCCAGGCCTGGTTCCAGCAGGGTGGCCGCACGCCGGCGCTGCAACCGGGCGAGCGGTTCGAGGCGATCATCTGGCCTGGCGCCGACGCGGCCAGGGACGTGCCTGTCATCGGTCCGATCTATGCCGAACTGATCTCCGGCCACTCGATCCTCGTCTATTTCGCCTTTGCGATGGTGCCGTTCACCTGGTGGGTGCTGTTTCGCACGCGCTTCGGTCTCCGGCTGCGCGCGGTCGGCGAAAATCCGGCCGCGGTCGACACCGCCGGCATCTCGGTCGCGTGGCTGCGCTACCGCGCGCTGATCTGCACCGGCATCCTCACCGGCGTCGCCGGCGCCTATCTGTCGATGGTGCAGAATGGTGGCTTCGTGAAGGACATGACCGCCGGCAAGGGCTACATCGCGCTGGCCGCGCTGATCTTCGCCAAATGGAAGCCGGTCAACGCCATGTTCGCCTGCTTGCTGTTCGGTTTCCTCGACGCGGCGTCGATCCGCCTGCAGGGGACACCGCTGCCCATTGTCGGCAAGGTGTCGGTGCAGTTCATGCAGGCCCTGCCTTATGTGCTGACCGTCATCCTGCTCGCCGGCTTCATTGGCAAGGCCATCCCGCCGCGTGCCGGCGGCGTGCCTTATGTCAAGGAACGCTAAGGGTCGACAGTTCGGCGGACGAAGCATCGGGTTTTGGACACGATCATCGGAGAGAACAACTGAATGTCGCATGATCTGTTCGAAGCGGCCAAGTCCGCCATGGCCAAGGCCTATGCGCCCTACTCGAAATTCCCGGTGGGTGCCGCCTTGCGCACCGAGGACGGACGCATCTTCACCGGCGCCAACGTCGAGGTCGCCTCCTATCCGGAAGGCTGGTGCGCCGAGACCACTGCGCTTGGCCACTACATAATGGGCGGCGGTGGCAAGATCGTGGAAATCGCCGTCCTCGCCGAACGCATGGCCAAATGCTCGCCTTGTGGCGGCTGCCGCCAGCGGCTGGCCGAATTCTGCCGTCCGGAAACGAAGCTCTATCTGTGCGATGCTACGGGCGTCGCAGAAACAGTCACGATGGGCGACATGCTGCCCTATGGTTTTCGCGGCGATATTCTCAAATGACAAGCTTGCTCAAAATGAAAAGCTGGATCAAATGACGCGTAGGCCGAGATGACGGAAAAGGCGCTGGACCATCTTATCGAAAGGCTCGACGGCCTGGCGCCGTCGACCGCGCTGGTGCTGGGTTCGGGCCTGGGCGGCCTGGTCGACCGGATCGAGAATCCCATCCGCGTCTCCTATGCCGACCTGCCCGGCTTTCCCCGGAGCGGTGTCAGCGGCCATGCCGGCGAAGTGGTGGCCGGGCTGTTTGCCGGCGTTCCGGTGCTGATGCTGTCCGGCCGCGCCCACTATTACGAGCATGGCGTTGCGGCGGCGATGCGGCCGGTGCTGGAAGTGCTTGCCGGCATCGGCATCACGAAACTGATCCTCACCAACGCAGCCGGCTCGGTCGATCCGGATATGCCGCCGGGCTCGGTGATGCTGCTCACCGACCACATCAACTTCTCGGGCACCAATCCGCTGATCGGCGAGCCGAGCGACCGCCGTTTCGTCGGCCTCACCGAAGCTTATGATGCCGGCATGCGCGACGCGATCGAACGCGCGGCGAAGGCGACCGGCACAGCGCTGCACAAGGGCGTCTATATGTGGTTCTCAGGCCCCTGCTTCGAGACGCCAGCCGAAATCCGCATGGCGCGCATCATGGGCGCCAACGCCGTCGGCATGTCGACCGTGCCGGAAGTCATTCTCGCCCGCTTCCTCGGCCTGCGCGTCGCCGCCTGCTCGGTCATCACCAACCTGGCCGCCGGCATGACCGGCGCCGAGCTTTCGCACCAGGAAACCAAGGACATGGCGCCGGTTGGCGGTTCGCGGCTGGCAACGGTGCTGCAGCGCGTGTTCCGTGACGGGCTGCTGGAGAGCTGATGCTTCCGCAGGAAATCATCCGTCACAAGCGCGACGGCCATAGGCTGGCGCCTCACGAAATCGCCGCCTTCATCGACGGCGTGACGTCGGGCACCGTAACCGACGGCCAGGTCGCGGCCTTCGCCATGGCGGTATTCTTTAACGGTATGAGCCGCGACGAGGCCGTGGCGATGACGCTTGCCATGCGCGATTCCGGCGACGTGCTCGACTGGTCGGATTTGCCGGGCCCCGTCACCGACAAACATTCGACGGGCGGTGTCGGCGATAATGTCTCGCTGATGCTGGCGCCGATCGTTGCCGCCTGCGGTGCCTATGTGCCGATGATCTCGGGCCGAGGTCTCGGCCATACCGGCGGCACGCTGGACAAGATGGATGCCATTCCCGGCTACATCAGCCAGCCCGACATCGCGCTGTTCCGCAAGGCGGTGCTGGAAACAGGCTGCGCCATCATCGGCCAGACCGCCGATCTGGCACCTGCCGATCGCCGGCTTTACGCCATCCGCGACGTCACCGGAACCGTGGAATCGGTGCCGCTGATCACCGCATCGATCCTGTCGAAGAAGCTCGCGGCAGGCCTGCAATCGCTGGTGCTAGACATCAAGGTCGGCAATGGCGCCTTCATGGAGAAATCCCGCGATGCGACCGCGCTCGCCAACAGTCTGGTCGAGGTCGCCAGCGGCGCCGGGCTGAAGGTCTCGGCGCTGATCACCGGCATGAACGAACCGCTGGCCTCGGCCGCCGGCAATGCCGTCGAGGTGCGCAACGCCGTCGATTTCCTGACCGGCCGCTTGCGCGACCGGCGGCTGGAGAACGTGACGCTTGCGCTTGCCGCTGAAATGCTGCAGTCGGCAAGGTTGGTATCGTCCAACCAGGACGGGATGCGCCGCGCCACCGAGACGCTCGCCAGCGGCCGCGCCGCCGTCACCTTCGCGCGCATGGTGACCGTGCTTGGCGGCCCTGCGGATTTCATCGAAAAGCCGGAAAAATACCTGCCCGGGGCGGCAACGGAATTCGCGGTCAAGGCGACGACGGACGGTTTCGTTACCGGCATAGCCACCCGCGACATCGGCCTCGCGGTGGTCGGGCTGGGCGGCGGGCGCACACGGCCCGACGACAAGGTCGACCCCGCGGTCGGCATCACCAGGCTGCTGCCCATAGGCGCGGAAGTAAACGCCGGAGATGCGCTGGCGCTAATCCACGCCCGCTCGCCGTCCGATGCCGAGGCGGCTGCCGCGGCCGTGCTTTCAGCCTATGCGATCGGTGCTTCGAAGCCGGTCGCCGACAAGTCGGTCATTCGGCGGATTCTGCCGCGCGACTGAGTGGACCCTACTGAACCAGCAGCAATGTGCCGTTCTCGGCCTGATACTTGCCGAGCCGGTTGAGAAAACTCATGCCGATCAGGTTGGTGCGCAGTGCCTTGTCGTCGAGCACGATCGCCTGCACACCGTCGACGCTGATGCTGCCGATCTGCAGGCGGTCGATCATCACCACCGCGGCCTTGATAACGCCGTTGGCGGTGCTGACCTCATGACTGAAATCGGAAGGATTGAGCGACAGCCCGATCCTGCGCGCCGTCGACGTATTGACCGCCACCAGCGTCGCGCCGGTGTCGATCATGCCGTCGACCTGACGGCCGTTGAGCTTGAAGGTGGACGAGAAGTGTCCACGCCCGTCAGCCGCAACCACGACCTTGCGGCCGGTTGGCAGCGGCGCCACCGGCTTGTCGGGAACAGACGCCAGACTGGCCTCGGGTTGCGTCTCGGCCCCAGGCTTGGCCGTCACCGCCGATTTCAGCAGGTCTTCGAATACTCGCGGATTTGACTGGTAGACAACCGGGATCGATGCCGACGCACCGGCAAAGACGCTGAGAATGAGAAGCTTGCGCAGCATGGATCGGCCTTGGTGAAGTCGACACTTACCACGTTATGGTGTTTGCTTTTTTAACGAGGGCCGAAACCGCAGGTTTTCGTAAACGAACCGTATCGGGCAGGGGAATCGCCAGCCTGTATCAGTAGTGTTGCTCCTGGCCTATGCGAATTTATGGATCAATGACGGCTTCGCTATTCGTGAAAACGCCTGCTGAAACATGGATTCGCTAACGCCTGGCATTAGAGACGACAGTTTGCCAAATAGGTATTGGGGATCCGTTGCGCTACGTGGGAAGGAGATTAGCGTCATTGGAATGTCGTTTCTTGACAATGATTCAATCAGATTTGCGAACTTGCGATACAAAACGCCAATCTGTTCATCCGCATGGTCCGTCTCCCACAGTCCTCCCGCAACCGGGGAGCCGTCTGGCGAGCCAGTTGTTATTTCCTGCACGTAAGCTCGACTGGCCGCGGCATCCTCAAACCGTCGGACCGGAATGACGACGTGATCTATCTTAATGCCAGCAGCCAAGACCGCGTCCACATTCTCACATAGAAATGGACTCTTGATTATTCTCGGGCCACACGGATCAAAGATCCCTCTTTCCAGGCCTGCTCGGGCTTTCGGAGAATAATCTGTCGCCGACCATTCGCCGGTATCCAGACCAAGCTCTGTTAGCAGCTCGACAAGATAAGTGGTTCCAGCCCTCCCCGTCCCACTGATGAAGATCCGCCTTGTCTCTTTCGTGGGGCGCCTTAATCGAGGCAAGAATCCGAGTATGGGTAACACGCGAAAATACCTTGGATGCCAGAGAACTACTGCTCAATTCGCCGGTACGGGGACGTTCTATAGACCTGAGACGATCAGAAGCCTATTTCGTCCCGTACATGCGGTCGCCGGCGTCGCCGAGGCCAGGCATGATGTAGCCCTTCTCGTTGAGCTGGCGATCGATGGACGCGGTGAAGACCGGAACATCCGGGTGCGCCTTGGTAAAGCGCTCGATGCCTTCGGGCGCCGCCAGCAGGCACAGGAAGCGGATATTGGTGGCGCCGCGCTCTTTCAACTTGTCGATCGCCGCGATCGCCGAATTGGCTGTCGCCAGCATCGGGTCGACGACGATGACCAGCCGGTCGGCGAGGTCGCTCGGCGCCTTGAAGAAATACTCGACAGCCTCCAGCGTCTCGTGATCGCGGTAGAGGCCGACATGGGCGACGCGGGCCGCCGGCACCAGGTCGAGCAGGCCTTCGAGCAAGCCGTTGCCGGCGCGCAGGACCGAGGCGAAGACCAGTTTCTTGCCCTCCAGCGTCGGAGCTTCCATCATCTCCATGGGCGTTTCGATCGTTGTCGTCGTCAGTTCGAGATTGCGGGTGACCTCATAGCCGAGCAGCAGCGAAATCTCGCGCAGCAGCCGCCGGAAGCCTGCCGTCGAGGTCTCCTTCTTGCGCATGATGGTCAGCTTGTGCTGGACAAGCGGATGGTCGACGACGGTGACGCCCTTCATGATGTTCTCCTGATGCGGTGTCGCCCGAAACCGCGCGCATGGACCCTTTCGGACGTGTCGCGCTTCAAGCTGCTTGGGCGAACCCTAGCGGTATTGGACCGGCCAAGGAACCGCTTGGCCGCATCGACCACAGCTTTGTCGGAAGAAATCAGCGAGCGGCACTGTTCAGCCGGGCAAGAAGCGCCGCTTTGGTCTTGCGGTCGACGAAAGCCGCCTCGATGGCCGTCCTGGTGACCGCGGCGAGCGCTTTCTCATTCATCGCGAAATGCTCCGCCGCAATGTCGTATTCGCGCTTCAGCGAGGTCCAGAAATAGGGTGGGTCGTCA
This sequence comes from Mesorhizobium sp. B2-5-4, assembly GCF_006441095.1. Classification (NCBI taxonomy): domain Bacteria; kingdom Pseudomonadati; phylum Pseudomonadota; class Alphaproteobacteria; order Hyphomicrobiales; family Phyllobacteriaceae; genus Mesorhizobium; species Mesorhizobium sp. B2-5-4. Next base: position 82,718 of record NZ_VFUR01000010.1, read on the forward strand.
GAGTTGAGCGTCACCTTGCAGCCCGCCGCCTGCAGGGCCGGAAACGGATGGTCGGCGAAACTGTCGAAGACCTTGAGCGCGATGTTGGAACCGGGGCAGCACTCCAGCACGATGCCCTCGTCAGCGATGCGCCGGACAAGGTCGGGATTTTCGATGGCGCGCACGCCATGTCCGATGCGCGACGGGCGGATATGGTCGAGTGCCGCCTGGACAGTCTCCCAGCCCGTCAGTTCGCCGGCATGGACGGTGATGCCGAGCCCGGCCTCCCGCGCGATCTCGAAAGCCCTGACATAGTCTTCCATGTCGCCCGTGCGCTCGTCGCCGGCGACGCCGAAACCGGCGACCAGCGGATGGCCGCAGCGCGCCGCGAAGCGTGCCGCCCGCTCGATCGATTCGACGCCGACATGGCGCACGCCGGTGACGATCATGCGGCCCTCTATGCCGGTCTTGGCCTTGGCGCGCAGCATGCCTTCGCCGAGCGCATCGGTGTAGGCCTTGGGCGACAGTCCGGCTTTCGTCGCGTGGTCCGGCGAGGTGAACACCTCGGAGTAGATTGCCCCGTCGCGGGCCAGGCTGGTCAGATAATGGTCGGCCAGCCGCGCGTAATCCTCCTCGGTCCGGAACAGGTCGGCGGAAAAATCGTAAGCCGCGAGAAAGGAGGTGAAATCCTGCCAGACGAAGGACCCGTTCTGGATATAGGGCGAGGTATCCTTGCCGTATTTCTGCGCCTGGCGGATGACGAGATCTGGCGCCGCTGCCCCTTCGATGTGGCAGTGCAGTTCCGCTTTCAAAGGCATTCAAACATCCCGTCGGTCAGTCCAGGTCTTGAAAACCCACCACCTGGAAGCGCGGCTGAACACCGCGCCTTAAACAATAGCGCCCGCATCACCGATCGGCTATGGTCCCGCCGGTTTTATGACGGATCAAAAAAATGTCAGTTGAGAGAACCACGGCCGCCGGCGGCATGGAAACCTCCTATGGTTTCAGGCGTGTAGGGGAAGGCGAGAAGCAGTCCCTGGTCAACGATGTTTTCCGCAAGGTCGCCAATCGCTACGACCTGATGAACGACCTGATGTCAGGCGGCCTGCACCGGCTGTGGAAGGATGCCATGGTCGCCTGGCTCAATCCGCCCAAGCGCTCGGGCTGGCGTGTGCTCGATGTTGCCGGCGGCACCGGCGACATCGCCTTCCGCATCGTCGATGCCAGCCATGGCCATGCCCATGCCACCGTGCTCGACATCAACGGCTCGATGCTCGCTGTCGGCCGTGACAGGGCCGAAAAGAAAGGCCTGTCCGGCAACACCGATTTCGTCGAGGCCAACGCCGAGGAACTGCCCTTCCCTGATGCCAGTTTCGACGCGTACACCATCGCGTTCGGCATTCGCAACGTCCCCCATATCGACGTGGCCCTGGACGAGGCGTTCCGCGTGCTGAAGCCCGGCGGCCGCTTCCTGTGCCTGGAGTTTTCCGAGGTCGAGATGCCGTTGCTCGACAAGGTCTACGAAGCCTGGTCGTTCAATGCCATTCCCAGGATCGGCAAGTTGGTCACCGGCGACGGCGAGCCCTATTCCTATCTGGTCGAATCGATCGCGAAATTCCCCAATCAGCAAAACTTCGCGGCGATGATTTCCCGCGCCGGCTTCGATCGCGTCTCCTTCCGCAACTATTCAGGCGGCATAGCGGCCCTGCATTCGGGCTGGAAGCTTTGACGTCGTCGCCCATCTCCAACACGCGACGTGCCTTGCGCCAGTTCAATGAACCAGTGGGGCGGACGCGGCCATGAGCACCGTCAGCGCGGGGTTCCGGCTCGTACGGGCCGGTTGGGTGCTGGTGCGCGAGGGCGTCGTCGCTGCCTTGCCCGGCGAGGAACTGTCCGGCCTGCCGAAATTCGGCTGGCGGCTGGCGCGGCTGTTCACCCGCCGCCGCGCGCTTGCCTATGAGCGTAGCGATCGGCTGGCCAAGGCAGTGGTCCGGCTCGGGCCTTCCTATGTCAAGCTTGGCCAGTTCCTGGCGACGCGGCCCGATGTCGTCGGCAACGACATGGCGCTCGATCTCGCCATGCTGCAGGACAAGATGCACACCTTCCCGACGGCCGAGGCGGTCGCGGCGATCGAAGCCTCGCTCGGGCGCAAGCTTGGCGATCTCTACAAGCAATTCGGCGACCCGGTCGCCGCCGCCTCCATCGCTCAGGTCCATGCCGCTGAAACCGTCGATGGCGGCATCGCCAGGAAGGTAGCGGTCAAGGTGATCCGGCCGGGCGTGCGCCGCCGCTTCTTCCACGACCTCGAAAGCTATTTCCTCGCCGCCCGCCTGCAGGAAAAATACATACGGTCGTCGCGCCGGCTGAGGCCGGTCGAAGTAACCGAGACGCTGGCGCAGACCACCAGGATCGAGATGGACCTGCGCCTCGAGGCGGCCGCGCTCTCGGAACTTGGCCAAAGCACCAGGGAAGACCCTGGCTTTCGCGTCCCTTCGGTGGACTGGGAACGCACCGGTCGCGACGTGCTGACCATGGAGTGGGTCGACGGCGTCAAGATGAATGACCTCGCCGGCCTCGAAGCCGCCGGCCATGACCTGAAGGCGATCGCCGCCAATCTCATCCAGTCCTTCCTGCGCCATACACTGCGCGACGGCTTCTTCCACGCCGACATGCATCCGGGCAATTTGTTCGTCGAGGCAAACGGCACCATCGTCGCCGTCGATCTCGGCATTGCCGGACGCCTCGGCAAGAAGGAGCGCCGCTTCCTCGCCGAGATCCTCTACGGTTTCATCACACGCGACTATCTGCGCGTCGCCGAGGTGCATTTCGAGGCCGGCTATGTGCCCCGCCAGCACAACGTCTCCGCCTTCGCGCAGGCGATCCGTGCGATCGGCGAGCCGATTCACGGCCAGCCGGCCGAAACCATTTCTATGGCCAAGCTTTTGACGCTGCTGTTCGAGGTGACCGAACTCTTCGACATGGCGACACGGCCTGAATTGATCCTGCTGCAGAAAACGATGGTGGTGGTCGAGGGCGTGGCGCGCACGCTCGATCCGGCTTTCAACATGTGGAGGACCGCCGAGCCGGTAGTCAGCGGCTGGATAGCCGGCAACCTCGGGCCGCGCGGCTTGCTGACCGACGCGCGCGACGGCGGCAAAGCGATGCTGGCGCTAATCCGCCAGGCGCCGGAACTCGCGGCCCGTACGGAACGGCTGTCGCGAGAGATCGACCTGATGGCCGAGCACGGCCTGCGCTTCGATGAGGCGACCGCCCGCGCCATCGGCAAGGCCGAGGCACGCTACAGCCGTTCTGGCCGTGTGGCGCTGTGGGTGATCGCGCTGACGCTGGTCTATATCGCCTGGAAGCTTCTTTAGGCCCCCGTCGCTCCGAGGCCTGCGGCTTGCGGCAATTTGATTGCATTGCTATCATCGCTATCGGACAAAATGAGTAGAGTGCAATCATATGGCCAGCATCACGATCCGCAACCTTGATGATAAGGTCAAGGAACTGCTGCGCCGGCTGGCGGCGGAAAACGATCGCTCCATGGAAGAACAGGCGCGGGTGATGATGCGGGCCGCTGTCGACGGCCAGATCGGCCCGGTTGGCCGTCTCGATCAGATCGAGAAAGCCCTCCTTGAACTGGCCAATTCGCAAGGCGCCCCGACCGTGGCGTCGGCCTTGGCAGTCAAGAGCTTGCCGCGAGGCACACTTTCCAACAAGCGCATCCTGCTCATCATCGGCGGCGGCATCGCCGCCTACAAGGCGCTCGATCTGATCCGCCGGCTGCGCGAGCGTGGTGCGGCGGTGCGGGTGGTCATGACGTCGGCGGCGCAGGAATTCGTGACGACGCTGTCGGTCGGGGCGCTCTCCGCCGACCATGTCTTCACCGACATGTTCGACCGCAACGATGAACACGATGTCGGCCACATCAGGCTGTCGCGCGAGGCGGACCTCCTGGTGGTGGCGCCCGCAACCGCCGACCTGATGGCCAAGCTCGCCAATGGCCATGCCAACGATCTGGCCTCGACCGTGCTCATCGCCACCGACAAGCCGGTGCTGATGGCCCCGGCCATGAACCCGAAGATGTGGTCGCATCCCGCCACCCGCCGCAACCGCGCCACCTTAGGCAAGGACGGCATCACCTTCGTCGGCCCCGCCAAGGGTGAGATGGCCGAGAGCAACGAGGCCGGCGAAGGCCGCATGTCCGAACCGTTGGAGATCGTCGCCGCGGTCGAGGCGCTGCTCGATGCCGGGCCCAAACCGCTGGCGGGGCGCAAGATCATCGTCACGTCAGGCCCGACGCACGAGCCGATCGATCCCGTGCGCTATATCGCCAACCGGTCGTCCGGCAAGCAGGGCCATGCCATCGCCGCGGCATTGGCAAGGCTTGGCGCCGATGTCCGACTTGTCTCCGGTCCCGTAAGCATTGCCGACCCAGCCGGCGTGAAAACCATCCATGTCGAGCGAGCGCAGGAAATGCGCGACGCGGTGGAACAGCTTCTGCCTGCCGACGCCGCGGTATTCGTCGCCGCCGTTGCCGACTGGCGCACCGAGAATTCGGCCGGTGAGAAGATCAAGAAGGTCGCGGGCGAAGGCCCGCCGGTGCTGCGCATGGTCGAGAACCCCGACATCCTGGCTGGTGTCGGTCACCACGAGCAGCGACCCGGCCTGGTCGTCGGCTTTGCCGCCGAGACGCAGGATCTCTTGCGCAACGCCGAGGCCAAGCTCAGCAAGAAAGGTGCCGATCTCATCGTCGCCAACGATGTGTCGCAGACCAGCGGCATCGGTCCTTCAGGCGTGATGGGCGGCGATCGCAACCGGGTCCGGATCGTGTCTAGGACCGGCATCGAGGAATGGCCTGAGATGACCAAGGACGAGGTGGCGGCGCGGCTCGCCGCGCTCATCGCCGAGCGGTTGAAAACGATCGTCGTCTGACAAGTGTTGACGGAAGCCGCCAACATCCTGTCGCGTGCTGTGCGCTAAGCCGTCAGTTGGCCAAAAGCTCAGCCGTGCGGGCAAGCGCCCCGCCGAAGCCATTGAGCGGAATTGAAAAGCTTACGACTTGCCCGGTATCGGCCGCGAACGCGTCGATCTTGAGTGTGGTGCCGTTCTTCAGCAGCGGCGTGACATTGGCATCGAACGCCACCGGCACAAGGCAGCCGACCACCTGGCAGGTGTTGAACGGCAGGCTGCCATCGAGCTTCTGGTCGTCTATGGTCAGCGCGACACCCTTGGCAAGCGCCAGGCCGAACGGCAGGGCAAGGGTTCCGGTCGCATCCTCGCCGGTCTTGCTCGACAGCTCGATCGCCAGCAGCCGCTGGTTGCTTTGCTTGTTGAACTGCTGATGCGACAGGCTGCAGACCTTGTTCGTGCCCGATATCTGGCAATTGACCGTCCAGTCGCCGTGAGTTTCGGACAAGGCCGATGCACCCCCGGGCAGCTGCGGCGCGTCAACTGCGGCGGGCGGTGTTGCCGTCACCTTGTCGCTCTTGGCTTGCGCCGCCATGGCCGGCAGGCCGGCGATACAGGCGGCACCCAGCACTGCTGCGAAATACGCGTATTTCCTCATCAAGACCTCTCCCGGCTCCGCCTCGAGCCAGTCTAGAAACTGGCCTTGAGAGACGCGCTGACTGCATTCTGTTTGACCGTTTCCCCGAAGGCGCCATTATACCTGACGGACATGCCGACGCATTGACGCCTTTCGGCTCGAGGCGGGCGCCGACCCGATAGAGCGGCGAATCGATCGCTTCCGTCAAGTGCAATGCCGGATAGCCGGGCAGATTCTCCGCAGCCGCAAATCGGCCACTGCGCCATCTGGAACACGCCCGGATCGGTGAGTGCCGGAACCCGGATCCTGCGCCAGTTCGAGGAAAGTCGGATCGTCGGCGTAGAGAACGAGATCGGTGCCGTTATCCACCTTGAACTGGACGTTGAAGTCCACTGCCGGATGCAAGGTCTTCGCCTCGATGCCGGAATCAGCCGTCGCCGAACCCTTGGCCACCGCATATTCGGTGAACAGCTTGTCGATCGACAGGAAGTTCAGCGGAGCTTCGCCGTCGAGGTTGTTGAGGTCCACGTCGTATTCCCGCCATGGCATCGCAGGACAAACACCCTATATATCTGGTGCGATGAGGTTTTCTTGCAGGAATGAGCGGATGTACATGCGTCGTACACCTATGAGTTTCGTGCTGGCGGTGCTGGCCGGGGCGGCTTCCGTAGGCTTTGCATCGCCTGCTTCCGCGCAGGTGCTCGATCCTGCGGCCAGAAACAATGTGCTCATCCAGCAGAATGACCTGCAGGCCTTGCAGAGCCGGATTCAGCGGCAGCAATTTCAGCAAGAGCAACAGCAGTATCGTGCCCAGGATCGCGTTATCGTCCAGCAGCCGCCGCCTGTCGTTCCGCAGGTCAGGCCGAGCTGCCAGACGCAGATAATCGGCAACACCGCCGTCAGCACCTGCCGCTGATCGACGGGCATCTTCTTTTATTTAGCCGACTTACATGGTAGGGCACTTTAGGTGCCCCTGCGGCAGTTTGGATTTTGCAAAGGCGTCGCATCACGCTAAGGGGCATTGGAGCGACTGGATTATCAAGATGGCAGCCACCAAGAAAAAGGCCGTGCGCCAGGCCAAGAAAGGCGAAAGGATCCGCCAGGTGGCGGCCATTCCCTTTCGGCTGAACCCGCGCGGCGGTATCGAGGTGATGCTGGTCACATCGAGAACGACGAGACGCTTCATCGTGCCCAAGGGGTGGCCGATGAAAGGCAAGAGCGGGCACAAGGCAGCCACCATCGAGGCATTGGAGGAAGCCGGGGTGCTTGGCAAAACGCTGAAGCAGCCGGTGGGCACCTATTCCTACTGGAAACGCTTGGCCAACCGCTTTGTCCGCGTTGACGTCATCGTGTTTCTGCTGGAAGTGACGGAAGAGCTTGCCGACTGGCAGGAGGCCAAACGGCGGCAGCGGGCTTGGCTGGCGCCGGCCGAGGCCGCGATGCTCATCGACGAGCCCGATCTCTCGACGCTGGTGAACACCTTGGCGCTGCCCAAGCCCGTGCCGCTCGAGCAGGCATAAGCCTCAACTATCCGTGCCCTCATCTGCAGGAAGCGGCCGTGCCGGCGGGCCGCTAAAGGCCCACAGCCATTCGCGCGGAAAAGTGTGGGCGGTTTCCTGTCCGTATTGCGTCGCAACAAAGAGTTTGAAGCGCTCGAAAGCGCTTAGTTCAACTTGACCAGAACCACCCGACGGTTCTTGGCGCGGCCGGTCTCCTCGTCATTGCTGGCGACGGGCGCCATCATGCCGGCTCCGGCCCTCGCTTGATGATGGATGCTAGCAGAGCGGGTATGTCCAGTCGCTGACGCCGCTCAGGACAGCCGCTCCAGCAGGATGGCAGGCGCGTCGTGATAGAGGGTCTGCGTCAGCTCGGTATAGCCGCACTTCCTGGCGACGTTCAACGAAGCCGTATTCTCGGGATCGATGATGCAGACGGTTCTGGCACGTCCGAACGTCTCGTCGCCCCAGCCATGCACGCGGCTGACGATCTCCGTGGCGAGGCCGGCGCCGTGCGCGGCCGGAGCGAGCGCCCACCCCGCCTCGGGGATACCTTCGATCGACGGCTCCATGTCGCGCTTCAGATCGTGGAACCCGGCCTCACCGACGAAGCGGCCAGTCGCTTTCTCCTCGATGGCCCAGAAGCCGTAGCCGAGCAGCGACCACAGGCCGGCGTGACGCAGGAAGCGCATCCAGCTTTCCTCACGCGTGCGCGGCTTGCCGCCGATGAAACGGGTGACGACGGGGTCGGCCCACATCGTGGCATAGGCATCGAAATCGCCGAGCCGGTGTGCCCGCAGGATGGTTCGCGGGGTCTCAATGACCGGGGCGATGGTCGCTTGCGTCGTGTTCATTGGATTTGTCTCGCGTTACGGCCTGCGGTTAGCAAATCGCCGGCGCGGTGCAAGAGCCAGGAACCAGGAACCATCATCCAAGGCGCAACGTCCGGCAGCCTTCACGACATCCGGGCGCTATGGGATTTTCGCGCGGCGGTGTTATTTTCGACGCCGGCTGTTTCAGCACGTCCCAATTTTTCACGCCCCGGCCACTGCCGCCGATCCAAGGAAATCCGCATGGACACCACCGACCTCGTGCTCGCCATCATCCACCATCTGCTGGTGTTCTCGCTAGCCGGGATCATCGGCGCCGAATTCGTGCTGATCCGTGGGGATCTGCCGGTCGCGACGCTCAAGCGGCTCGCCGGCATCGACCGCCACTACGGCATCATCGCCGCGCTCATCATCATCGTCGGCATCGGCCGTGTCGCCTGGGGGCTCAAGGGTTGGGAGTTCTACGTCTACAACTGGGTGTTCTGGGCCAAGATGGCGGCATTCGGCACCGTCGGCCTGCTGTCGATCATCCCGACCGTGCGTTTCATGTCCTGGAGCCGGCAGGCGAGCGCCAATCCTGCCTTCGCGGTGCCTGTCGGCGAACTGGCTTCGGTGAAGACCTATATCCGCGCCGAGGCGTTCGTTTTCCTGCTGATCCCGGTTTTCGCCGCGGCGATGGCGCGTGGCTACGGCTACTGATCGTCGGCGGCAATCGTTTCAAGCGGAGCGATCGGCACCAGCGGTGCCGGAATGCTGGTCGTCTTCACCTCTGCCTTGCAGATATCTGCGATAACGCAGGCCGGACAATCCGGCTTGCGCGCCTTGCAGACATAGCGGCCATGCAAGATCAGCCAGTGATGCGCATGGCGCATATATTCGTCCGGGATGATCTTCAGAAGTCCCTGCTCGACCTGTTCCGGGGTCTTGCCGGGCGCCAGGCCAAGCCGGTTGCCGATGCGCAAGATGTGGGTGTCGACCGCCATCGTATGCTGGCCGAAGGCCATGTTGAGCACGACATTGGCGGTCTTGCGCCCGACACCGGGCAGCTTGACCAACTCATCGCGGTCATCGGGCACCTCGCCGCCATGGTCGCGGATCAACGCCTCCGATAGTGCGATGACGTTCTTGGCCTTGTTGCGCCAGAGACCGATGGTCCTGATATAGTCGCCGACCCTGGCTTCACCCAATGCCAGCATCTTTTGCGGCGTATCGGCGGCTTTGAACAAAGCCCGCGTCGCCTTGTTGACGCCGGCATCGGTCGCTTGCGCCGACAGCACCACCGCCACAAGCAGCGTGAAGGGGTTGACATGTTCAAGCTCGCCCTTCGGCTCTGGCCGCTGCACCGAAAAGCGTCGGAATATCTCGTGCACTTCGGCCGGGCTGTAGCGCGAAGTCCGCCGCGCGGGCCGTGGACGCGGCTTGGCATTGGAGCCGTCGCGCCGTCCGGACGGCGGCTCTTTTTCGGGCATGGAAGATTCTTTGGACTTGGGGCTGGCCATTTCCCTCCTATAATATCCCGTCATGAGCGACACAAACGCCTCGTTTCAGGCTGATGAGCCCTTCTTTCACGCATTGCTGACCCCACACCGGTCGCTGGGCCGGACGGGCTTCCTGATCCTGATGGGCGCACTGATGTTCGGCTGGCTGGTCACGGGTGCGTTTTTCCTGTCGCGCGGCGCCTGGCCGGTGTTCGGCTTCTTCGGCATCGACGTGATTGCCGTCTATATCGCCTTCCGCGTCAATTATCGGGCCGCACGCGCCCGCGAGGAAGTGTCGGTCTCGCGCACCAGCCTCGACATCCGCAAGACGGCCCCCTCGGGAAAATCGGAAGCGCATCGCTTCAACCCTTTTTGGGCGCGTTTTTCGGTCGCCCGTCACGCCGAGATCGGCATCACCAGAATGATCGTGGAAGCACAGGGCCAGAACGTGCCGATCGGCGGCTTCCTCGACCCCGATTCCCGCGAGAGCTTCGCCACCGCCTTCGCGCGCGCGCTGGCGACCGCCAAGGCGCGCTAAAGCAATTCCAGGAAAAGAAGCGGTTTTCCGTCCGGGCTCGAACCCGGAGTCTATCTGGGCAAGTGCTGCAAGAAGGCAAGTTTCGGGTGGCGATCGGCGCCCCAAGAGGCGATATTCCGGCCCAAGGAGACAGGTCCATGAGCACACACACGGCAGTCCTCAAGAAGGACATCACGCCCGAGGGCAGCGACTACGAGATCGTGCGCCGCGCCATCGAGAAGATCAGCCTCGACTATCGCGACCAGCCATCGCTGGAAGAACTGGCCGAGGAGGTCGGCGAGACGCCGACCGGTTTGCAAAAACTATTCACTCGCTGGGCCGGCCTGTCGCCCAAGGCCTTCCTGCAGGCGGTGACGCTGGACCATGCGCGCAGGCTGCTCGATTCCGGCATGCCTCTGCTCGAAACCTCCTTCGAACTGGGCATGTCCGGCCCCGGCCGGCTGCACGACCTGTTCGTCACCCATGAGGCGATGTCACCGGGCGACTACAAGACGCGCGGCGCTGGCCTCACCATCCGCTACGGCTATCACACCTCCCCGTTCGGCGCTGCCCTGATCATGGCCACCGACCGCGGGCTTGCCGGCCTCGCCTTCTGCGACCCCGGCGAGGAACGCACCGCTTTTGCGGACATGTCCGGCCGCTGGCCGAACGCGCTCTATGTCGAGGACAGGGAAGCGACAGGGCCCTATGCCGCGCGCATCTTCGAGCCGACGCTGTGGCGCGCCGATCAGCCGCTTCATGTCGTCATGATCGGGACCGACTTTCAGGTCCGCGTCTGGGAGGCGCTGCTCCAGATCCCTATGGGCAAGGCCCGTACCTATTCCGCGATCGCGGCCAGCATCGGTGCGCCGAGCGCCAGCCGCGCGGTCGGCGCCGCCAACGGCGCCAACCCGCTCTCCTTCGTGGTGCCGTGCCACCGCGCCATCGGCAAATCAGGCGATCTCACCGGCTATCACTGGGGCCTGACCCGCAAGCGCGCCATCCTGGGCTGGGAGGCGGGGCAGATTTCGTCGTGAAATGTCGATTTTTGCTTTCTGCTGCGGAGAATATATACGAACATTTGGAAATGCGCAGTATTATTACGCATGATTTTGGAATTTCTGGATACAACCGTGGACAACCGTCGGTTCCTTCAAGAGCTTTATTTCGGCGTCTTATTTAAGTTTACGCTAAATTAACCACGATAAAGCGATGATGACCCATATTAATTCGGGCGATCCGACTTAATAGGAGGATCTCGATGAAGTTGTTCCGCACCGTGTTTGGTGCAGCCTTGCTGGTCGCGTGCCTGGACCGCGCGGCGATGGCCACAACGCAGAATGTTATCTTTAATGGCACGGTCACCGCGACCTGTACGCTCGTTGTCGGCACCAACGGCACGATGACGGTGAGCGCCGACCTTCAGTCGCTGAGCTCCCACAACAGCGGCGGTTCGGCTGGAACAGTCACGCTCACCACCACCGGGGGTGTTTCGCTCAGCGTCGATCCGGTGACCCTCACCACCGTGCCGGCCGCCGACAGCACGGCCATCACCTGGACACCGACCTATTCTGCCAGCGGCGCCCACACGATCGCGGAAACGGCGTCCTCCACCGCCCTGACTGTCCCCGGCGCCGACCTTGTCTCGGTCCATCTCGCCGGCACCAAGGGCGGCAGCAACCGCTTTGCCACCGGAAACTATCAGGCAACGGTAACACTGCGCTGCGAATAGGCCGTCGCGAAGGAGAGGTCCTTGAAACATGCACGAATCCTGGCGACGGCGGTGGCCGTCTGCCTGCCGGCCATTGCGGCCAACGCCCAGTCGATGTCGCCGATGCGGGGCGAGGTCAACAGTTTCACCGACGCCTTCGCGGTCCGCGTCTTCCCCGCCAATCCCTACGGCCAGAAGATAAGGGTCGAAATCCACGTCTACGATCAGGATTTTCAGCCAGTGGACGCCAAGATCTCTCCGAGCGTCTTTCAGCTGGGCTCGCAGGCTTCCCGCCCCGTCCTTGTGGTCGTGCCCTTCGGCGGCGCTGCCGAGCGTAAAGTGCGTATCTGTACCGAGAGCATCCCCTTTCCCAATCAACAGACGCAGATAAAGGCACAGATATGCGGAAAGTTTTTTGGGCACCGCAAGTCCTGACAGTCGCGTGTGCGGCAATGTGGGCGGGGATCTCGCCGGTGCTGGCCGAGGATGTCTACAACCTCAATCAGAACGAGAGCGGCTTCAATTTGCCCGGCGTGACGTTGCCTCAGGGCCAGGACGAGGTCCACGCTTCCGACGGCACCACCTGCCGTTCGGCGGTGTCGGGCACCGGCGCCTATTTCGACCTCGGCGTTATCAGAGGCAACAGCCAGTCGAACAACGACGTCGCCACCTACGGCCGCGTGGTGATCCCGATCGGTCGTGCGCCGAAACGTGTCGATTGCAGCCGCCTCTATGAACTCGAGGTCGAGCGCCTGCAACTGGAGCTGAAACTGCTCAAGATGGGCCTCGGCGGCGACGGCCCGACGGCGAGCGTGGCCGCCAGCGCTCCCACGCCCGTGGCCGCATCACCCGGATGGGCCAACGAAGGCTGGAGCATCAGGACCGGAAGCGGCGATGGCAAGAAAAAGAAGAAGAAATAACCGAGCGCTGCTTGCGATGGCCGCGCTCGCCGGCTTCTGCCTTCCGGCGCAGGCGGCGATCATCGGCACCTGCACCATCATGGTCGGGGCATCGGGAACGATGACCGCAAATCCGGCCATCGGCATACTCGGATCCAAGCAGGCAGGCGGATCGAGCGCCAGTGCCACCGTGGTGGCAAGCTCCACGCTGTGCTCGCTGTTCAACCTGCTGGACTGTTATTCGGTTTCAGCGCCGGCGCCTGCGGCATTCTCGTCCGCGCCGAGCGGCGGTGGCACCAACGTGACCTTCGTCTCGGTCTTCCGCCTCGATGGCTCGGGCGTCGACAACAATGGGGGCGTGCCGCAAAGGGTCGTCAACGGCACCCACGCCATGCAGGTCGACCTCACCGCCACCAAATCGAGCGGCATCTTCCCGGCCGGCAGCTATCAGGGCATCGTCACAGTGCTGTGTGAGTGAGGCGGCAAATCGCGCTGGACCATTCGCGTGGTCTGGCATCGAGCGGCCTGGCAGGATAGCTTCCCCTGCATTCAGCAGGAGGCATTTCTTGATTATCGTAGTCGGCTCGATCAACCTCGACCTTATCGCCAATGTCGACCGCTTGCCGAGCCCCGGTGAGACGGTGAGCGGTTCCGGTTTCACAACGGCGCCCGGCGGCAAGGGCGCCAACCAGGCGCTCGCCGCCGCACGTGCCGGTGCTCAGGTGCGCATGGTCGGCGCCGTCGGCAAGGACAATTTCGCACCAGAAGCTCTGGCGTTGCTGCGCGAGGCCAAGGTCGACCTGTCGGGTGTGGGAGAGACCTTTGCCTCGACCGGCACGGCGCTGATCATGGTCGGTGACGACGGCGAGAACATCATCGCCGTGGTTGCCGGCGCCAATGCTTCCGTGGTGCCCGGCGACCTCTCCAAGGCTTTTCTGAACAAGGGCGACGTCGTGCTGCTGCAGCATGAGATTCCGCTCGCGACGATCGATGCGGCACTCGACCAGGCAAGGGCGGCCGGCGCGGTCACCGTGCTCAACACGGCTCCGTTCCACGCCAAGGCGGCCGGCTTCCTCGGCAAGGCTGATTACGTCGTAGCCAACGAAACCGAGTTCGACCTCTATGGCGAGGCGCTGGCGCTCAGCGGCCGCGATCGGAAGGCGCGCATGCGCGATTTTGCCGGGAAAACCGGACGCGCCATCGTCGTCACGCTTGGCGGCGAAGGCGTGATGGCTGCGACGCCGAGCGATTTCCTGACCGTTCCCGCGTTGAAGATCACGCCGGTCGACACGGTCGGGGCCGGCGACACATTCTGCGGCTATTTCGCGGCCGGCCTGGCGTCGGGCCTCACGCTCGAACAGGCATTGGCGCGTGCCGGCGCCGCCGGCTCGCTGGCTTGCCTCAAGCCCGGCGCCCAGCCGGCAATCCCGCTGGCCAAGGATGTCGACCAGGCCTTGCAGAAAACCCGTTGAGATGATGCGCCCGCGCACCAGACATGCCGTACCCGCGGCCAGCGACATCTGCCGCCTGTCGGCTGTCGAACTCGCCGACCAGATTCGCCGAAAGAAACTCTGCGTGCGCGAGGTGGTGACGGCGTTCCTCGATCGCATCGATGCGGTCAACCCGCTGGTCAACGCCATTGTCTCGTTGCGCGACCGCGCCGACATCCTGCGCGAGGCCGACGCCGCCGATATCAGGCGGACGGATGGAAGCGGGTCCCTCTTTGGCCTTCCCATTGCCATCAAGGACCTTGCCTCCACAACGGGCCTCAGAACCTCGTTCGGCTCGCCGATCTTCGCCGATTTCGTGCCGCAGGAAGACGACTTCTTCGTCGAACGCATCCGCGACGCCGGCGCCATCATCATCGGCAAGACCAATGTTCCCGAATTCGGGCTCGGCTCCAACACCTACAACAACGTGTTCGGGCCAACGCTGAATGCTTTCGATCCGTCGCTCACCGCCGGCGGCTCGAGCGGCGGTGCGGCGGTGGCGCTGGCACTCGACATGGTGCCCGTCGCCGACGGCAGCGATTTCGGCGGTTCGCTACGCAACCCGGCAGCCTGGAACAATGTCTACGGTTTTCGGCCGTCGCAAGGGCTCGTGCCCGCTGGTCCCGACTTCGAGGTTTTTCAGGCGCAGATGGGCGTCGAGGGGCCGATGGGCCGCAACGTCGCCGACATGGCGCTGTTGCTCGACGTGCAGGCCGGTTACCATCCGCAGGCGCCTCTCTCCTATGAAAAGCAGGGCTCCTTCCTTGAAGGGCTCGCGACGGTGGCGACCGGCGGCCGCATCGCCTGGCTGGGCGATCTCGGCGGCCATCTGCCGATCGAGCCCGGCATCCTCGACCTTTGCGAGGCAGCACTCGCACGGTTCGCGGATGTATCCTTCCTGACCGAGCCCTTGCGACCGGATTTCGATTTCGAAGCACTCTGGCAGGCCTTCGTGGCGCTGCGCCAGGCCAGCAGCGGCTGCGCCCTGAAAGTGCATTATGACGATCCCGCCAGGCGCGGCCTGTTGAAACCGGAAGCCGTCTGGGAAGTGGAGAACGCCATGCGGCTGACGGCGCCGCAAATCCGAGCGGCTTCGGTCGTGCGCACCTCCTGGCACCGGATGCTGTTGTCGATCTTCGACCGCTTCGACCTCATCGCGCTGCCAACCGCGCAGGTCTTTCCCTTCGATGTCGGCACCCATTGGCCCCGCGAGGTCGCCGGGCGGGAGATGGACAGCTACCATCGCTGGATGCAGGTTTCAGCCTTCGCCACCTTGGGCGGTTGCCCGGCGGTCAATGTGCCGGTCGGCTTCGACCGCAGGGGCCGGCCCATGGGCATGCAGCTGATCGGCCGGCCACGCGGCGACCTCGCCGTGCTGAAGGCCGCGGCCGCCTATGAGACGACGTTGCCTTGGCCGGCCGGCGCCTGAGCCAGGCACGCCGCGCACCGGCTTGCGTCGTTATCGCCGCCATGCATTGATTGTCGCCTGAAAGGCCGCGTAGCGGCATTGCGAGGAAAAATCATGTCGCTGGAACTCTACGCCGCCTATGTTCTTGCCTGCATCGTCATCATCCTGGTGCCCGGGCCGACGGTGACCTTGATCATCGCCAACAGCATCCGCCACGGAACTCGTGCCGGTCTCGCCAACGTTGCCGGCACGCAAGCCGGCCTTGCCGTCCCGATCGCCATCGTCGGCATCGGCCTCAACACGCTGATCTCGGGCATGGGCCACTGGTTCGAGTGGGTGCGTCTGATCGGCGCCGCCTACCTGATCTGGATGGGCGTGCAGATGTTCCGCTCGAAGGGCACGCTGAACGCCGACGGAACCGCACGGAAACCACGCGGTGGCTTCTTCCTGCAGGGCCTGCTCGTGGCGCTGAGCAATCCCAAGACGCTGATTTTCTTCGGCGCCTTCTTCCCGCAGTTCATCGCGCCGCAGGGCAATTATTCGCTGCAGATCGTCGTCATGGGCCTAA
Organism: Mesorhizobium sp. B2-5-4; assembly: GCF_006441095.1. Classification (NCBI taxonomy): domain Bacteria; kingdom Pseudomonadati; phylum Pseudomonadota; class Alphaproteobacteria; order Hyphomicrobiales; family Phyllobacteriaceae; genus Mesorhizobium; species Mesorhizobium sp. B2-5-4. Next base: position 98,642 of record NZ_VFUR01000010.1, read on the forward strand.
CCGCCATGATCTTCGCCGTCATGTCGGATTCGACCTATGCGCTCGCCGCCGGCCGCGCCGGCCGCATGCTCTCGGCCAGCCGCGTCAAGCTCCTGTCCAGGATCAGCGGCAGCTTCATGGTCGGCGGCGGCCTGTGGCTGGCGTTTTCGCGGTCGAAGTAACCACGAAAGCGCCTTCTTCATAAATTTTCGCAGAGACACATTGAAGAATTGCACGCCACTGCACAATTCTTCACTATGCGCAAATCAAACGTTTCCTTTCGGGATCGCTTGCTTATTTGGCAATACGAGTACAGCGACGCAGTGGTCGGCATCGCTTTCTTTTGCGTCTTTGGGCTGATGAAATCCATCGCGATTGTAGAGCTTCAGGCCAATCCGGTCGTCGCCACCCAACGCGTGATGGCCGTGGTCGAATACATTAGAGTGAAGCCTATCAGCCCGTATGCCATGGTAGGTCACAATTTATACTACACCTACGATGTACGCCTTGATGACGACAACACGCGGATATCGATCGACGATGACGTCGAGCGACCGCATCTTCTTGGCTCTCTCGTTCCTATTGAACGGCAGCACCACAAGCACGGCGTCGACACCTATCGATTGCTCAATGGGTGACAACGCGCGCTGGTGACAACGCGCGTTGTCCAAAAAACGTCAGTTAAGCCGCCTCAGCCTCTCCACCAGCAGCGCAAAAAACCCGTCATGGTCGATGTCGCGCATCACCATGGCGTTCTTTTCCCGCTTGGTCACCCCCCACCAGTCGATCACGGTCATGCCCATGGTCAGTTCCGAGGCGGTTTCCACGCTGACATTGCAATTGCGGCCCTTGAACAAATCCGGCTTCAGCAGATAGGCGATAACGCACGGGTCGTGCAGCGGCCCGCCGTCGGTGCCGTACTTCTCCTCGTCGTAACGCTCGAAGAATTCAAGCATGTCTGCCGTGGCGATGCCGACCTTGTTGCCAAGCTTGCGGAAAGCGTCGATGCGCTTGGACGTGGTCAGCGCCTTGTGGGTAACGTCGAGCGGCATCATCACGATCGGGATGCCGGACTTGAACACCAGATCGGCGGCCTGTGGATCGACATAGATGTTGAATTCGGCGGTCGGCGTGACATTGCCGCCTTCGAAGAAGCCGCCGCCCATCAGCACGATTTCCTTGATGCGCGGTGCAATGCGCGGTTCGCGGATTAGTGCCAGCGCTATGTTGGTGAGCGGCCCGAGCGGGCAAAGGGTGATGGTGCCGCTCTCTTCCTTCATCAGCGTCTCGACGATAAAGTCGACGGCATACTGCTCCTGCAGCTTCATCGTCGGTTCGGGCAGTTGCGGCCCGTTGAGACCGGTCTTGCCATGCACTTCCTCGGCGGTGACCAGTTCGCGCGCCAACGGACGGATGGCGCCGGCATAGACCTTGATATCTGGCCGGCCGGCCAGTTCGCAGATCTTGCGGGCGTTCTTTTCGGTCAATTTCAACGGCACGTTGCCGGCAACGGCAGTAATGCCGATGATGTCCAGTTCGCTACTGCCGAGCGCCAGCAGAATGGCGACGGCATCGTCCTGGCCGGGATCGGTGTCGATGATGATCTTGCGTGGTTGGGGCATTTCAGTTCCTTGTTTGGCTAGCCATCAGCTCACCGGACCGATCGTGCGCCCGAAAAACGCCAACCGGCTGCAAGCTGCCGAACCGCTCGACGGGGGAACGTCCCGGCCTGCGCGCTTCTCCTTGCATCCGCGCGTCGTTTCAAGCGCCATGTCGATTATTCCTGTGAGTCCACGGCTTGGTCTTTTTGGGCGGGTCTTTTGGTGGCTTGAACTTGGTCGTGGGGCGGACCATATCAAGACCATCGGGAAAAATGCCATTTGGGTTTTTCCAGTTTATGTCGCTCTTGAGAGGACAGTGTAACATGAGCCGAATGACGCCTTTCTCCAGCCCGCTTCTCCTGGGTTTCGATGCCATGGAAAAGACCCTGGAGCGTCTGGCGAAGTCCGGTGACAGCTACCCTCCCTACAACATCGAGCGCCTCAGCGGTGCCGACGGCAAGGCCGAAAGGCTACGCATTACACTTGCTGTCGCCGGTTTCGCCGAAAGCGATCTCGATGTGACAACGGAGGAAAACCAGTTGGTCGTGCGCGGTCGTCAGACCGACGATACCGAGCGCGAATTCCTTCATCGCGGCATTGCCGCACGCCAGTTCCAGCGCTGCTTCGTGCTGGCCGACGGCATGCGCGTGATCGCGGCGGAGCTGAAGAATGGCCTTTTGTCGATCGACCTCGATCGGCCGGAGTCTGAACGGCTGGTACGGAAAATAAATATATCGGTGAAAGACTGATCTTCACTGATGGCTCTCATGCGGGATGGCCTTGAGCGGCGTCCTCGCGCCAAGGAGGCTTGAAATGACCAGAACTGACGAAACCATCACCATGACCAGCGGCGAGTTCGCCCATCTCGGCGAAGGCTCGGTCGCCTATCTGCGCAAGGTCTCGAGCGATGAACTGCTCGGCCGCTTCCCCAACATCGGCGAAATCGCGCCCGGTATGGAGCTGTGGGCCCTGTTTGGCGCCAACGGCCAGCCGATCCTGCTTTCCGATGCGCGTGACCGTGCCTTGGCCGGCGCCATGGAAAACGACCTGACCACCGTCGCCATTCATTAAAGTCGGCCAGCGGGTTAACTGAAAAGGGCCGCTCACGGCGGCCCTTGGGGTGATATCTTAAAAAAGATGGCTTCAGGCCGCGTGCGAGGCCTGTGTGTCCGACAAAAGCGCGTGGATCGCCGCGGCGTCGCGCGTTCCCCTGACCTTGGCCACCGTGTCGGCGTCGCGCAGCACGCGCGCGATGCGCGACAGCGCCTTTAGGTGATCGGCACCCGCCCCTTCCGGCGCCAGCAGCAGAAACACCAGATCGACCGGTTGGTCATCCAGCGATTCGAAATCGACCGGGGTTTCCAGCCGGGCGAAAACGCCGGCGATGCGCTTCACGCCGGCGAGCTTGCCATGCGGGATGGCGATGCCGTTGCCGACGCCGGTCGAACCCAGGCGTTCGCGCTGCAGGATGGTGTCGAACACCTCCCGTTCCGGGATGCCCGAAATCGCCGCGGCTCGCTCGGACAGCAATTGCAGAAGCTGCTTCTTGGAGTTCGCCTTCAACGCCGGCAAGATCGCCGGAACGCTGATAAGATCGCTCAGATCCATGCTTGAAAATCCTTGTTCGCCTGCCGCGCCAGTCCCCACCCCTCGTGCGGCCGGCTTTTATCCCTGTGCGACTTTGGTCGTGGACGGATCGATCCAGCCGATGTTTCCGTCGGGCCGGCGATAGACAATGTTGAGGTGGTCGGTTCCGGCATTGCGGAAAACAACCACCGGACTGTCCTTGGTATCGAGCTCGATGACGGCTGAGGCCACCGACATGGTCTTCAGCGTCATGGTTGATTCGGCGACGATGGCCGGTGCAAAATCCTCCGGGATTTCCTCATCGTCATCGGCAAGCGGTGCCATCACGGTATAGGCAATGTCGGTCAACTCGCCATTGGCATTGCCCGAATTGTGCGATTTCAGACGGCGCTTGTAGCGCCGAAGCCGGGTCTCCAGCCGATCGGCAGCAGCCTCGAAGGCGAGCGTCGGATCCTGGGCATCGCCGGTGGCCTGCAGCGAGGCGCCGGAATCCAGCCTGATCATGCAATCCGCCGAATAGCGCGAGCCCGATTTGATGACGGTGACGTGCCCCGCGAAGCCGCGATCGAAATATTTGCCGATCGCTTCACCGACACGATCGTTGATGCGTGTGCGGAACGCATCGCCGATATCCATGTGCTTTCCCGAAATGCGCAGATTCATCTGAAAACTGACCTTCCTTGCTCAGGCTTCAAACTGGCCCGAGTTTATACTCGTGATCCGTGCGCACAAGCTTTGCGGCGTCACTCGCGCCGATTTAAATCCGAACTTTCCGGTTGATCACAAGCCGCCTTCTTGACCGTCCCGGGTCATTGTCGTGACGGACCATCCGCTAGCGGGCATCAAGCCCGTCTCATGCGGGCGGGCTTCTAGCCACTTCACCGTGGCTTGTCAATGAAACTCGAAAACTGTGGAAATCGCGAGTGCCTAACGGCCGGCGCTGGCGAGCGCCCGCTTCTCGCGCCGGCGCTGCACTGATGAGGGAATATTCATGCCTTCCCGGTACTTGGCGACCGTGCGACGGGCGATATCGACGCCGCTTTCCCTCAGCATGTCGACGATAGCATCGTCCGACAGCACATCGACGGGCTTCTCTTCGTCGATCATTTGCTTGATGCGATCACGCACCGCTTCGGAGGAATGCGCATCGCCACCACCCGATGCCGCGATCGAGGCGGTGAAGAAATAGCGCAGTTCGAACACGCCGCGCGGGGTGAGCATGTATTTGTTCGCGGTGACCCGGCTGACCGTCGATTCGTGCATGCCGATGGCGTCGGCCACCGTGCGCAGGTTGAGCGGCTTCAGGTGGCGCACGCCATGGACGAGGAAAGCATCCTGCTGGCGCACGATTTCCGAGGCCACTTTGAGGATCGTCTTGGCCCGCTGGTCGAGGCTGCGTGTCAGCCAGTTGGCATTCTGCAAGCACTCGGCCAGGAAGTCCTTCTCAGCCTGGTTCTTCGCGTGCGGCGACACTTGGGCGAAATAGATATGGTCGACCAGCACGCGCGGCAGCGTTTCGGCGTTGAGTTCGACGGTCCAGCTGCCGTCATTGGCCGCCCGCACCTCGACATCGGCGACGATCGAGTCGCTGGCGCCGCCTGAAAACGCCATGCCGGGCCGTGGGTCGAGCGCCCGGATTTCGGCCAGCATGTCGAGCAAATCCTCCTCATCGACGCCGCAGAGCCGCTTAAGCGTCTGGAAATCGCGGCGCGCCAGCAGTTCGAGATTGGCGATCAGGGCCTTCATGGCCGGATCGAGCCGGTCACGCACCGCAAGCTGCAGGGAAAGGCATTCCGCGAGATCGCGGGCAAACAGGCCGGCCGGCTCGAAGGTCTGGCATACGGCCAGCACCTTGCCCACCGCCACGCCGTCGGTGCCAAGCCGCCCAGCGATCTCCGCCAGATCGGCCCTGACATAGCCGGTCTCGTCGAGCCCATCGGCAAGTTCTCCGGCGATCAGCCGCGGTACGGGATCGGTGAAGGCGAGCGCGATCTGCTCGCCGACATGGTCGCGCAGCGTGATCGCGCTCGCCGCCATGTCGCCGGCATCGAGCCCCTCGGAAGAGGAGCCCCCGCCACTGCCCGAAGCCGATTTCCATTGCGCCGTCAGGTCGGGCCCGAGCCGTTCGCTGGTGCCGGGATCATCGGGAAACAGGTTTTCCAGGGACGTGTCGAGCTTTTCCGAGATCGCCTCGGCGCTCCATGCCGTCTCGTTCTCGAACCAGTCGCCATCGGGCGCCGCTTGCGGCTCAGCCTCGAGCTTCTGCGCCTGATCGCTCGCGGCATCGTCCTGCGGCTCGGCGCGCTCGAGCAGCGGGTTGCGCTCGATCTCCTCGTCGATGAAATGCTCGAGCTCTGCATGGGTAAACTGCAGCAGCCGAATCGACTGCATCAGCTGCGGCGTCATCACCAGCGACTGCGACTGTCGGAGCTGTAGTTTCGCCGCCAATGCCATGGTTCGGTTTCAAACGCCTCCTCTACGCGTCCGGACTTCCAGAATGAATTTCTCGGCCGGCCATAGAAACTGGCCCGGCTTTTGCTTGTCAAGGCAAAGCCTAGCAAAACTCGCTTACCGGAGCGTTATTGCGGATCAAAATCGCGGAAAACTGGTCGTCGGCGCGCAAAAAATCGTATCAGGAAACAAATTTCACGCTGAGAGCGTTTCCAGGAGCCGGGAAAAAATGGCTTTCCGATCGGAATTCGTGAAAACAGAGACGGGACGGTTCGCTGTTTCGGACAGCGAACGTCTCAGAGCGTGAAACCCTCGCCGAGATAAAGCCGCCGCACGTCGGGATTTGCCACCACTTCGTCGGCGCGGCCATGGGTCAGCACCTGGCCGGCATGGATGATATAGGCACGGTCGATGAGGCCGAGCGTCTCACGCACATTGTGGTCGGTGATGAGGACACCGATGCCGCGCGCCGTCAGGTGACGCACCAGTTGCTGGATGTCGGCGACGGCGATCGGGTCGATGCCGGCGAAGGGTTCGTCGAGCAGCATATAGGCCGGGCGCGTCGCCAGCGCACGCGCGATTTCCAGGCGCCGCCTTTCGCCGCCCGAGAGCGACATGGACGGCGCCTTGCGCAGATGGCTGATGTGAAATTCCTCGAGCAGTTCGTCGAGGCTGCGCTCGCGAACCTTGCGGTCCTTTTCGACCACTTCGAGCACGGCGCGGATGTTCTGTTCGACATTGAGGCCGCGGAAGATCGAGGCCTCCTGTGGCAGATAGCCGATGCCGAGGCGCGCGCGGCGATACATTGGCATCGAGGTGACGTCGAAGCCGTCGATCTCGATAGTGCCTTCATCCACCGGCACCAGGCCGGTGACCATGTAGAAACAGGTCGTCTTGCCGGCGCCGTTGGGGCCGAGCAGCCCGACGGCTTCGCCAGCGCGCACGCCCAGCGTGACGCCGCTGACGACCTTGCGGCCCTTGTAGCTCTTGGTCAGGCCCTTGGCGATCAAGGTTCCCTTGAACTTCGCCTTGTCGACGGTGATCGCGGCCGGAGCCGAAAGCTTGCCTGCGGCCCGTCCCGGAAGACGCGCCGTCAGCGACGACAGGCTGGCCATCAGGGGTTCGTCGCTCCCGATTTCGACGCATCCGATTTCGGCGGTGGTGTGATCGACATCACGACGCGTTTGCCAGCGCATGGATCAACCTGGGCCAGCCCGGTTTTCATCTGCACGACGAGTTTGCAGCCGACCAGGACATTGTCGTTTTGCGAGAGCACCACCTTCTGACCCGAAAGCACCAGAACCTGGGTCTTCATGTCGAAGCTGCCTTGATCGGCGGTGGCGACCTGCGCATCCGACTTGATGTAGACCTTGTCGGAGATCTCCAGGTGATCGATGTTGGCGGAGCCGGTCATCGCCGCACCTGCCGCTTCCGACCCCTTGGCAGCGGCATTGGGATCCTTGACGTAATAGACCGTCATCTTGCCGGCCTTCATCAACGTCGGCCCCTGGACGACGCTGACATTGCCTGTGAAGATGGCGACACTCTCGGCCTGACGAACCTCCAGCTTGTCGCTTTCGATCTGGATCGGCTTGTCGCCGGACAGTTTGAGACCTGATTGGGTGGTGGACTGCGCCAGTGACGGCACCAGTCCGAGCAGCAGCAACGCCGAAGTTGCAGCCGCGAGCCGCGTCGAACTACTGAGCCGCATTGGTTTCTCCGCTGTTTCCCTCTGCCGTCTTCATGGCGGCGGAATCGATGTTGACGCGCACTTTATTCTCAAAAACCAGAACCTTGCCATTGTCCTGGACCGACATCGTATTCGCCGTGATCCGCGACCCGTCATGGCTGACGTCGACCGGATCGCCCGTCTTCATAGTGCCTTTGCCCATGTCGAGGAAGACCGATTTGAACTTGGCTTGCATGCCGTCGGTCGTGGTGATGATAACGTCGCTGGTCAGGTTCATCGTGTTGCCGTCGCGATCGTAGGTACCATGCGAGGCTTTTACCGCCGCGACATTATCGGGCGCGATCGGCACCTTGGCGTCGATGCCTTCGAGTTCGATGATGCCTTGCGTGCTCACATCCTGTATCGCCCGCAGCGCCGTCATCGAATAAGGCTGCTTCTGCTTGGTGAAACCGTTGAGTTTGGGATTGGCCATTACCAGCTTGCCGTTGGAGAAGGCGGTGCCTTCGGCCTGCACCGCGACGGAGACGGGCGCGGCGAAATAGGAATACACCGGGAAGGCCACGGCGATCAACGCCGCGGCCAAGGGCACGGCGAATTTGAGCACGCGCACGCGGCGCGAATGACGCTGGGCGCGGTCGAAAGCTTCGCCCCGCGTCCAGCCATCCGCCGGGGGAGCCAACTCCGTCTCCGGGCTGGTCGGTTCATTCGGTCGCGCTAACATGACTGCTTTCTTCCAAAACCCTGCCCAGGAGCCCCGCCTATAGGTGGGACGCCAGCGACCTCACGCAAGCACAAGCCGACGAAAACCGCAAAAATGTGACAGCTGCCGTGCACAAACAAAACCGGGTCAGCGCAACAGCCAGTGCTTCATAGCAGAAATAGACGCCCTTGCGTCTTTTTTCATCACTGAAGTTCTTCGCACTTACCTCGCGTCGCTCGCATAGGCCAGTCACAAAAAAGACAGCATATGGACCGTCGCGCGCGGATCGCCGCGCCATGTGCGGGACGGAACTGCTTCCCGATGAAGACATCATGGTCTAAAAGCGTCTCTTCCCGCTGACTGTGAGGCTGACGATGGCATTGAGAGCCGACGACCTGATCGACCGCCGCCGCTTGCGGCGCAAACTGACTTTCTGGCGTGTTGCGGCCTTTGGCATCGTGGCGCTCGGCGTGATTGCGCTGTCGACCTGGTTCTATGGCGACGATTTCGGGGGCCTTGCCGTCGACCACATCGCCAAGGTCAGGGTCGAAGGCACCATCACCGAGGACGACGAACTGATCAAGCGGCTCGAGACCATCCGCCAGTCGCCGAAAGTAAAAGGCGTGATCCTGGTGGTCGATTCTCCTGGCGGCACGACCGTCGGCGGGGAGTCGGTCTACGAGGAGGTGCGCAAGCTCGCCGCCGACAAGCCTGTCGTGGCCGAGGTCGGAACGCTCGCCGCGTCGGCGGGCTACATGATCGCCAGTGCCGCCGACCATATCGTCGCCCGCAAAACCTCGATCGTCGGCTCGATCGGCGTGCTGATCCAATATCCCGACGTCAGCGGCCTGATGGACAAGCTCGGCGTCAAGCTGGAGGAGGTGAAATCCTCGCCGCTGAAAGCCTCACCCTCGCCCTTCAAGCCGACCAATGACGACGAACGCGCCATGGTCCGCAAGCTCATCCTGGACAGCTACGACTGGTTCGTCGGCATCGTCGCGGAACGCCGCAAGATGACCCACGAACAGGCGCTGGCGCTCGCCGACGGTTCGATCTTCACCGGCCGCCAGGGTGTTGCCAACGGGCTGATCGACGCCGTCGGCGGCGAGTCCGTGGCGATCGACTGGCTGGCGACCAAGGGTGTCGATGCCAAGCTCAAGGTGGTCGAGTGGAAAGACACGGAACGGCGCGGCGGTTTCCTGTGGTCGAAGGCGATGGCACGCACGGTCGCCGGCGCGCTCGGCCTGCCGGACTCCGGCGGCGACGTCATCCATGAACTTGGTGCCGACCGCTTGTTTCTTGACGGTCTCGTTTCCGTCTGGCACCCTTGAGACGCGTTGGGACAGCTGAAAAAGCAAATAAAATCATCCTGATAATTTTGGCCGAACTGCTTTCACGGGGACCCGTCTGATGATCAAGTCCGAGCTTGTGCAGATTATTGCCACGCGCAATCCGCATCTTTTCCTGCGCGACGTCGAAAACATCGTCGGCGCGATCTTCGATGAAATCACTGACGCGCTTGCCGAGGGCAACCGGGTCGAATTGCGCGGTTTCGGCGCTTTTTCGGTGAAGAACCGACCTGCCCGCACCGGCCGCAACCCGCGCACCGGCGAATCCGTCGAGGTCGAGGAGAAATGGGTGCCGTTCTTCAAGACCGGCAAGGAACTGCGTGAAAGACTGAACGGCGGCAAGTAGCCGGACGGCTTGTCCCGGCCCGCTTGCGACGGAAAATATCATGCTCAACCGCTTCATACTTATCGTGATCTTCGTGCCCCTGGCGATCATCCTGATCGCTTTGGCCGTCGCCAACCGCGAACTCGTCGCCTTCACGCTGGACCCGTTCAATCCCGGCAATCCGAAGCTGACGCTGACCTTGCCGCTGTTTATTTTCCTGTTCCTGGCGCTCGCCGTCGGCATGGTCGTCGGCAGCCTGGCGACCTGGGTCAAGCAGGGCCGCTACCGCAAACTGGCACGCCAGCGCGGCGTCGAGGCGGAAAACCTGCGCCAGGCGGTCCGCGCGCCTTTAGTGCCGCAAGCCCCGGTCCAAGGGTCGGCTCCAGAGTCAGCCCCAGGGTCAGGCCCAGGGTCAGCATTGCCGAAGCCCACCAATTGAAGCGTCGGCCGGCGCATTTCTTTTCATGGAGCCTTTCATGCTGACCATTTCGGCCGCCGAGGTCGATCGTGCGCTGACCTTTCCTGGTCTGGTCGAGACGCTGCGCACGGCATTTCGCGAGGGCGCGGTGCAGCCGGTCAGGCATCATCACGCGGTCGAAAGGCCTGACGGTGCGGCGTCGACCCTGCTGCTGATGCCGGCCTGGACCGACTTTCAAGCCGCGGGCGGTTCCGCCGGCGGCCATATCGGAGTCAAGATCGTCACCGTCTCGCCCGACAACAACACCATCGGCAAGCCCGCCGTGATGGGGCTCTACCTCCTGCTCGACGGCGGCACCGGCGAACCGGAAGCCCTGATCGACGGCCAGCGGCTGACGCAGTGGCGCACGGCCTGCGCCTCGGCGCTCGCGGCGTGCTATCTCGCCCGTGACGATGCCTCGCGGCTGCTGGTGGTCGGCGCCGGCGCGCTGTCACCCTTCCTGGCCAAGGCGCACAGCGCCGTGCGGCCAATCAAGACCATCCGCATCTGGAACCGCACGCCGGCCAACGCCGAGAAAGTCGCGGCCGATCTGTGCGCCGAGGGCTTCGCGGCCAGCGCGGCGACCGATCTCGATGCCGAGCTTGGCCAGGCCGACATAGTCTCCTCGGCGACAATCACCACCACGCCGCTGATCAAGGGTGCGCTTCTGCGGCCGGGAACCCATGTCGATCTGGTTGGCGGCTTCACCCCGACGATGCGCGAAAGCGATGACGACGCGATCATGCGCGCCCGCGTCTATGTCGACACACGCGCCGGCGCCACCAAGGAGGCCGGCGACATCGTCCAGCCACTGGCCTCCGGCGTGCTGAAGCCGGAAGCCATCGTCGCCGACCTGCACGAACTGGCGCGCGGCCAAAGGGAAGGCCGCGGCAGCCCTGACGAGATCACGCTGTTCAAGTCGGTTGGCGCGGCACTCGAGGACTTGGCCGCCGGCATTGCCGTCTACAAGGCGCTCAGGGGCTAATGCATGTCGCCCGGAACTGTCCTCGGTTCCGGGATAATGACATGCATAAAATCAGAAGCTTGCAGCAGGTCGGGCGAATCCTATTCGCCGCGACATGCTGTAGTCGAAGCGAGTTTGGCGCTCATCGCCTTTGCGATCAGGCCGAAATCGGCCGCGCTGATCGGAAACAGACCAAAGCGCAACTGGTAACCCCAGTTCGATTTGCCGTTGGTGAATTCCAGCCTCGCAAGCAATGGCTTGATCGGCGCTTCCTCGGCCTGCGCCCAGTCGACATCGCGGCGCAATGGCGTGAAGCCGCCGCCCATGTCGCCTTGGTAGGGGTGTCCTTCCCGCACCGTGCCGATGGCCGTGAACGCCTGCAGACCGTCTTTCTCCCCCAAAACGGTGGTCGGCGAGTAATAGACGATGCCGTCGCCAGGCCTGACGCGGTGCAGCGGTGCCGCCTTGCCGTGGTTGACCTGCATGAAGCCGCCTTGCCGGCCGCGCTGGACATGGTCGGCCGACGCTACCGCGATCCAACACGCGCTCATTTCTGTTCCCCATTGGCCTGTTCTCCGTCGGCCAATGCTTGCCCGCCCACCGGCCGGCGGTGCCGGCGCAGCGACTGGATCAGGTCAAGCAGGCGTTCGGAACGGGACATCGACGCTATCCGGGAGTGGTAAACGATAGGGCCAGCGCTGAGGCAACGGCAAGTGGCGACGGTTCGGAACGGCTTCGGCCCGGAACCGTTGTCGCGTCATGCGACTATATGGCTTCCTGCTCTTCTGGTCTGTCTTGACCGCCACGATCGCTGCGCTCAGCCTCGGGCCGTCCTTCGCCCATGTCCTGGAATCGGCACCCCGGCTCACCCGGTGGTCCCCGGCGCTTTGGCGCGAGGCCACCGTTTTCAACGGGCAGTTCCTGCTCTTCGCTATCATTGGCACGCCGCTGGATGTCGCGGCGGTCGCCTGCCCGGGACTGCTGGCATGGTTGCTGCGCGAGGATCGGCCGGCGTTCTGGTTCGCACTAGGCGCCGCCTTGCTCTATGCGCTATCCTTGGTGCTTTGGTTCGTTCTCGTCAAACCGGCCAATAACGTTCTCGCCACCTGGGTGCCGGGCCCGATTCCGGACAATTTCGAAGCCATACGGCTGCGCTGGGAGACCGGCCACATGGCCGTCACGGCGGCCAAGGCTGTCGGCTTCGTTTCGCTGGTTGTCGCCCTGCTTTCGATCGGGCGTGGCTGAGCCTCCGCAATCGCAATGTCGCGCGGGTTTGTTGCGCCGATGGGCATAGCTGTGGCAGAAGCGGGCCGAACCGCCGGAGAAGCTGCCTCTTGAAGTCTTTTCGCGTCAAACGCCGCGACGGCCGACCGCACCCAGCGAAGAGCGGGACCGTACAGCCGCGCCCGGCCGAGGATCGTTCCGCGGTCAAGCCAGATGCCAGGCCGGGTGAACAACACAATGTGAAACCGGAAAACCGGTTCGAGCCGAAATCCGCGCCGCGCATCCTCGCCCGCCGCGAAGGCGCCCTGCCCGCTGAGCACCTTCCGGTAATCCTCGAAGTAGCTCCCAACGCAGATTACGCGCTGCTCGACAGCGGTGCCGGCCAAAAGCTTGAACAATACGGTCCCTACCGCATCGTGCGGCCCGAAGGCCAGGCGATCTGGCAGAAGGCTCTGCCGGCAAGGGACTGGGAGCGGGCCGACGCGATCTTTACCGGAGACACCGACGAGGAGGGCATCGGCCGCTGGCGTTTTCCCAAGACACCGCTCGGCGAAACCTGGCCGATGAAGCATGACGGCATCGACTATCTCGGCCGTTTCACCTCGTTTCGCCATGTCGGCGTCTTTCCCGAGCAGGCCTCGCACTGGGACCATATGGCGGACCTGATCGCGGCGGCCAGGCGCCCCGTCAAGGTGCTCAACCTGTTCGGCTATACCGGCCTTGCCTCGCTGGTGGCGGCGCGCGCGGGTGCGGAGGTCACCCATGTCGACGCCTCGAAGAAGGCGATCGGCTGGGCGCGCGAAAACCAGGAGATTGCCGGTCTTGGGGCCAAGCCGATCCGCTGGATCGTCGACGACGCGGTGAAGTTCGCCGAACGCGAGGAGCGTCGCGGCAGCCGCTACGACATCATCCTCTTCGACCCGCCGGCCTATGGCCGCGGCCCCAAGGGCGAAGTGTGGCAGTTGTTCGAGGACCTGCCTGATTTGACGGACCTCTGTCGCTCGATCCTGACCCCAAAACCGCTCGCCGTGGTTCTGACCGCCTATTCGATCCGTGCCTCCTTCTTCGCCATCCACGCTCTGATGCGCGACACCTTTGCCGGCATGGGCGGCAAGGTTGAATCGGGCGAGCTGATCATCCGTGAAAAGTCCGTCGGCCGGGCGCTTTCGACTTCACTGTTTTCGCGCTGGGTGGCCTGACATGAACGAACGGCATGCCGGCGCACCAGGCCAGGTGAAGGAAGTCACCAGCCTTGCCAATCCGCTGGTCAAGGACATCAAGGCACTTGCCTTGAAGAAGTTTCGCGACCAGCAGAACGCCTTCATGGCCGAAGGGCTGAAGCTGGTCATCGATGCGCTCGATTTGGGCTGGCAGATCAGGACGCTTGTTTTCGCCAAGGCCGGACGCGGTAACGCGGCCGTGGAAAAGGTCGCGGCGCGCACCGTTGCCGCCGGCGGCACCGTGCTCGAAGTATCGGAAAAGGTGCTTGTCGCCATCACCCGCCGCGACAATCCGCAAATGGTGGTCGGCGTCTTCTCGCAAAAATTGCTGGCCCTGAAGGACATCCGTGCCGACAATGGCGATGTCTGGGTGGCGCTCGACCGGGTGCGCGATCCAGGCAATCTCGGCACCGTCATCCGCACCGCCGATGCCGTCGGCGCCAGGGGCATCATTCTGGTCGGCGATACCACCGATCCGTTTTCTGTGGAAACTGTACGCGCCACCATGGGTTCCATTTTCGCCGTGCCTGTGGCGAAGGCAACGACCGAGGCATTCCTGGCCTGGCGCGGCGGCTTTTCGGGTCTCGTTGCCGGCACGCATCTGAAAGGCGCGGTCGACTACCGCTCGGTCGATTTCTCCCGCGGGCCGGTGCTGCTGATGATGGGCAACGAGCAGCAGGGCTTGCCCGAAAGCCTGGCGGCAAGCTGCGACAGGCTGCTCAGGATTCCGCAGGCGGGCCGCGCCGATTCGCTCAATCTCGCGGTCGCCACCGGCATCATGCTGTTCGAGATCAGGCGCGGTGCGTTGAAACTCGAACCAATCCCGGACCAGCAATAAGGGTTGCCCAATCGTGAAATCATGGTCTCCCTACGCGCTGCTCGTCATCGTGGCCATCGCGCTCGACCAATGGATAAAGGCACTGGTCGAGGCCGGCCTGCCCTTCCAGGAAAAGCTCGACCTCCTGCCCTTCCTGGCGCTGTTTCGCACCTATAACACGGGCATCGCCTTCTCGATGTTCTCCTCCTTCGGCGACACCGGTCTCGTGGTCATCGCCGCGCTGGTCGTCGCCTTCGTGCTTTACCTCGCCACGCGCACGCCATCGGGCCATGTCATCGCCCGCATCGGCTTTGCACTGATCATCGGCGGCGCGCTGGGCAATCTGATCGATCGTGCCGCCTACGGCCATGTCATCGATTACATCCTGTTTCACACGCCGGTCTGGTCCTTCGCCGTCTTCAACCTTGCGGACGCCTTCATTTCCGTGGGCGCGGCGCTGGTCGTCTTCGACGAACTCATCGGCTGGCGGCGTGAACCCACGCCTCCGAACGCCAAGCCTTCCAAGGATTGACCCCACGCTGCCATCGCCGCACAGTCACACGCCAAGCAAGTTCGCGGAGAAAAAGATGACCGAAACCTTCAAAGCCATCCTCGTTTCGCGCGATGCCGAGAAAAAACAGTCGGTCGCCGTGACTCATCTTACCGACGCCGATCTGATGGAGGGCGACGTTACCATCGCGGTCGAGGCGACGACGGTGAACTACAAGGATGGACTGGCCATCTCGGGCAAGGCGCCGGTGATCCGCCGATGGCCGCTGGTGCCGGGCATCGACCTTGCCGGCACCGTCATCTCCTCTTCCAATCCCGACTGGCGCAAGGGCGACAAGGTCATCCTGAATGGCTGGGGCGTTGGCGAGACCCATTTCGGCGCCTATGCCGGGCGCGCCCGCGTGAAGGGCGACTGGCTGGTGCCTCTGCCGGAAGGCATGAGCGCGCATGATGCCATGGCGGTCGGCACCGCCGGCTACACGGCCATGCTCTGCCTCATGGCCCTGGAGCGGCACGGCATCCTGCCCGATCGCGGCCCTGTAGTGGTTACGGGCGCTGCCGGCGGCGTCGGTTCGGTCGCGGTCTCGATCCTGTCCAGCCTCGGCTACCATGTCATTGCCTCGACCGGCCGCAATGCCGAAAGCCCTTATCTGATCAACCTCGGCGCCGCCGAAGTGATATCGCGCGACGAGCTCAACCAGCCCGCCAAGCCGCTGGCCAAGGAGCGTTGGGCCGGCGGCATCGATTCGGTCGGCAGCCACACGCTGGCCAACGTCCTGTCGATGACCTCCTATGGCGGCGCGGTCGCCGCTTGCGGCCTGGCCGGCGGCATGGATCTGCCGTCGAGCGTGGCGCCCTTCATCCTGCGTGGCGTCTCCCTGCTCGGCATCGATTCGGTGGCGGCGCCGAAGGCAGTACGCCTCGAGGCGTGGCGGCGCATCGGTGCCGATCTCGATGTCGACAAGCTCGCCAGCCTGTCCACGACCATCGGCTTCGACGGCATCATCGGTGCGGCACACGACATCGTCGATGGCAAGATCCGCGGCCGCGTCGTCGTCGACATGTGACCCGTCTAAGGGGTCGCGGGCGCCGGACGGAATTGCCACATCAGCTGGTAAATCCGTCGCCGCCGAGGCAAAAACGCCCAATCCGCTAAAATTCGAACGATCCCCCGCAACTTTCCATAATCTCTGTCTGGCAAAGGATTTCGCATGATCGCGGAATCCGACAGCCAACCGGTCGACGCAGGCGACGGTATCGATGCCGGTGACGACATCGATGCGGCACCGGCGCAAGCGCCGGCGTCTGCGCGGCGGTTTATCGCCGCGCCGCCGCTGGTGCCCGATCAACAACCGGCCAAGCGGGAAGGCCTGCCGATCCTGACCTTCGTTGTCATGGCGCTGGCAGGCCTCTCCTACCTGACCGGGGGCCCGGCCTTCATCAGCGTGGCGTTGCTGGTAACCGGCCTTGCCGGCCTGGCCATGCATCTGCACGCCAGACGCAGCGTGCGCCGCAATACGGTCATGCTTGACGAAACCACAGCCCGCAACCGCGCCGAGATCGAGACGCTGGCCGATCGCATGTGGGAGATGCAGGAAAGCGAGGAGCGCTTTCGCGGTCTCATCGATGCGCTCGGCGACCTCGTCATCCATCGCGACCGCGACGGTTACATCGTCTATGCCAACAAGGTGTTCGCCGACCTTGTCGAAACCGATCAGCGCGACCTTGCCGGCAAGACGCTGGCCGAGCTCGGCATCGAGGTCGGTATCGTTCCCGATGCCGCTTTCTCCGACCATGAATGCCTGAGTTCCACCGACGTTGAAATCCGCACGCCGACCGGCCCGCGCTGGTTCTCGTGGATCGAGCTGTCGGTGCGCGACAAGGACAGCAATGCCGTCTCGCATCGCGCCATCGCCCGCGACATCACCGCACGCAAGCGCGCCGAATCATCCATGATCACCGCGCGCGAGCGCGCTGAGTTCGCAAGCCAGGCCAAGTCGCGCTTCCTCGCCACGGTCAGCCATGAGATCCGCACGCCGATGAACGGCATCATGGGCATGGCCAGACTGCTCGCCGACACCAGGCTGTCGCCGGAGCAGCAGACCTATGTCGGCGCCATCTCGACTTCGGCCAGCGCCTTGCTTGCCCTGATCGAGGACCTGCTCGACTATTCCAAGATCGAGGCCGGACGCTTCGATCCCGAACCGCAGCCGATGTCCGTGCGCGAGATCGCCGACAACATCATCGAATTGATGGCCGCACGCGCCTTCGCCAAGAATATTGGCCTCGGCTGCCATGTCGAACCGGATGTGCCGCAATTGATCACAGCCGATCCGGGCCGTGTCAGGCAGGTGCTGCTCAACCTCATCGGCAACGCCATCAAGTTCACCGACAGCGGCGGCGTTCTGGTCAGCGTCGCGCGCGCCCGCACCGAGACCACCGACCGCATCTGCTTCACCATCGCCGATACCGGTCCCGGCCTGCGCGACGAGGACATGGAGCGCATCTTCGAGGAATTCGAGCAGGCCGACGGCACCTCGACGCGCCCGCATGGCGGTGCCGGACTGGGACTTGCCATCTCCAAGCGCCTGGTGGCCGCCATGGGCGGCGCGATTTCGGTTTCCAGCCGGCTTGGCCAGGGATCGGAATTCGTCTTCGAAATTCCCGCCATATCAGCCACCGAGCCGCCGCAGGGCCGGTTGAACGCGCTTGCCGGGCGACGCGCCGTGATCCTGTCCAAGAACACCGTCGAGGCCGACGCCATCGCCCGCACCATCCGCGCCAATGGCGGCGCGGCCGGCATGGCCACCACCGTGGCTCAGGCCGCTTCCTTTGCCGACGGCTGCGACGTGCTTCTGGTCGACGCGGCCCTGGAAGAGAGTGACGGAAGGCTGCTCAAGCGGCTTCGTCAACATGGGTTCGCTAGTTGCGAAGCCATCACGCTGATTGCCCCCACCGACCGCGGCATGCTTGGCGAGTTTCGCGGCAGCGGCTACGCGACATTCCTTGCCCGGCCAGTGCGCGGAGGAACACTCTTGCGTGTCCTTTTGAGCAGCCACGCACCGGTCCTTGCCACGCCGCAGCCGGAAAAACGCCGCGCACCGGCGCTTCGCGCGTCAGGCGAACGCCAGCAGGGCCTGTCCGTGCTGATCGCAGAGGACAACGACATCAATGCCATGCTGGCCCGTGCAACGCTGCTGAAAGCCGGACATCGCGTCAAGGTGGTCGGCAATGGCAAGGCCGCCGTCGAGGCGGTCACGGGCGCCGGCCACAACCGCCGTTTCGACGTGGTGCTGATGGATCTGCATATGCCGGTCATGGACGGGCTGGACGCCATTGCCGCGATTCGTCGCCATGAGGAGGAGACATCCGTGCCCCCCGTGCCGATCATGGTGCTGTCAGCCGATAGCCAGGAAAAGACCCGCCATGCGGTGCTTGCCCACGGCGCCAGCGGCTTCGTCACAAAGCCGCTTGACCCTGAGGCGCTGGTCAGCGCCGTCGAAGGCCAGGTCGCCGCTTGAGCCGCCTTTTGCCGGTGCGTGGCTGACGAAGACCACCAAAAAATCAGCACGGTTTCGGCGCCCGCGAACACGACGCACCTGGGGCCTTGTGACGCAACATAGCCGGTTGACCGTTTTCGCCAGCCGACGAAGTATTGCCCGCGACGCCGTATCACGGTACTGTCACAATCCTGTTGCACCTACACCGTATCCCCGTGCCAAGAGGGATGGCTCGAAGGAGAATCACTCGTGCATACAGTTATGCCGGAATGTGACACTCGGCCGAACGCCAGCAGCGCCTTGCTCGCCGGACGTAATGTCGATTCCGTCATAAAAGGCGCAGCGCTCGGCCGTATCGGCAACCTCGAAGTGCGGCTTGCCCGCAACGAGGCCGAGATCGCGGCCGCGCAGGAAGTGCGTTACCGTGTATTTTATGATGAGCTTGGCGCCAGGAAGGATCTGTTCCAGGCGCAAGACCGCCGCGACGCCGACCGTTTCGACCCGCTCTGCGACCATCTGCTCGTCCTTGATACCACACTTTCCGGCCCTGAGCACCGCCGCATCGTCGGCACCTATCGCTTGCTGCGGCAAGAAATCGCAGCAACCGCCGGCGGCTTCTATTCCGAAGGCGAATTCGAGCTGACCAAGCTCATCGCCCGTCATCCCGGCCAGCGTTTCCTCGAACTCGGCCGCTCCTGTGTTTTACCCGAATACCGTTCGAAGCGCACCATCGAGGCGCTGTGGCAAGGCATCTGGGCCTATATCAATCATTACGAAATCGGCGTGATGACCGGTTGTGCCTCATTCCACGGCACCGTGCCTGCGGCGCATGCCGAGGCGCTCACCTATCTCGCTCATCATTGCCGCACAAACTCGGCCTGGGACGTGCGGGCTGTGTCCGAACGTTATTGCTCCATGGACCTGATGCCGATCGAGGCGGTCAACACCAAGGCGGCGATCGCGGCGATGCCGCCTCTGGTCAAGGGCTATCTGCGGGTAGGCGCTCGCATCGGCGATGGTTGCGTCATCGACCGCGAATTCTCCACGGTCGACATTTTCGTCGTGATGCCGGTCAAGGAGATCGGCGCACGCTACGTCAATTATTATGGCGGGGAAGCGCAGCGCTTCGCCGCGTGACGCTAGCGAATAGCGAATAGCGAATAGCGAATAGCGAATAGCGAATAGCGAGAGCTGCGCCGCAACCATGCGTTCTGCCAACCCTATTCGCTACCCACTACTCCCTTCTTTTCACGGAATGTCTTCCGGTCGCCGGCCGGGCCGGCTCTTGTAGGATGGAAAGGTCCAGCCGAAACGGAGCGCACCGCCGCGCACCGCGAACGCGGCGGCGAAGCCGGCCAGCTCTGAAACGATCGGCGGCAATCCTGTGACGTCGCCAGCCGTGAAGATTGCAGCGCCCGCGAGAGCGGCCGTAACATAGATCTCCGGCCTCAGCAGCACCGAGGGTTCACCCGCCAACAGATCACGCAAGATGCCGCCCGACGTGGCGGTGAGCACGCCGGTGACGACGGAAACGACCGGCGAACTGGTAATGGCCAGACCCTTGGCCGCACCCATCACCGAAAAAGCGGCCAACCCGATGGCGTCGAGCCAGAGCAGCCACTTCCAGCGGGATTCGACACGGTGCGCACCAAAGAACACCAGCACCGCGACCGCCGCGCAGATCAGCACGTAGCTGGAGTTGGCGACCCAGAAAACCGGCAGATTGAGGATGACGTCGCGAAGCGTGCCGCCGCCGATACCGGTGACGCTGGCCAGGAACAGGAAACCGATAATGTCGACCTGTTTGCGCGACGCCGCCAACGCCCCTGTCGCCGCGAAGACGGCAACGCCGGCATAGTCGAGAAGGGCGATGGGGTTCATGGGTTAGGGGAGTAGGAGAATAGGGGAATAGGGGAATAGGGGAATATGTTTAGCACGAAGCCGCTTGATTCATACGGCTTCCTGTTTTTTTCCCTACTCCCCTACTCCCTATTTCCCTACTCACGCATCCTTCTCGGCCTGCTCATTGACCGGCCCTGGCTCGACCGGCGCGTCGGCCGCGATTTTCGGGCCGCCCTTGGCGACGCCGACCATGGCTGGGCGCAGCACTCGCTCGCCGATCGAATAGCCCGGCTGCACGACCTGGACCACGGTGTTGGCAGGGACATCGGGATTGGGAACTTCGAACATCGCCTGGTGGAAATTGGGATCGAACTTCTCGCCTTCCGGAGCGAGTTTCTTGACTCCATGCCGTTCCAGCGCCGACAGCATGGCGCGCTCGGTCAGATCGACGCCTTCGATCAGTGCCTTGAAGCCGGCATCCCCCGACGCCTTGGCCTCGGCGGGAATGGCATCCAGCGCGCGGCGCAGATTGTCTGACACCGACAGCATGTCACGGGCAAAATTCGCCACCGCGTAGGTGCGCGCGTCGTGCACGTCGCGCGCAGTGCGGCGGCGCAGGTTCTCCATCTCGGCCGCGACGCGTAGTGCGCGGTCCTTCAGCTCTTCGTTTTCCTTCAGCAGGCGCACAAGCGCTTCATAGTCGCCATCGATGCTGCCTTCCGTACGCTCGACATTGGCCTCGGCCGCCTCGGCTTCACTGGGCGCGCGTTCGTCTTTTGCCTGGTCGCTCATCGCCGTTTCCCGTCATCTCGAATGGTATGGATTTGTGCCCGATATCGAGGTTCGCGGGCCAAAAATCAAGGGGAAAGCGACCGTAAGGACCTTTCACCGGACCTGGAAGGCACCAAGGCGGTAGTCCGATTTTAATTCAAATTTTACCGTGCTTGCCGGCTTTGCTTGCCACAAGGCCGTGATGCGGGAACCATTCCGTCGCTGGAGGAGTTTGGGACCCGACGCAGGATTTGAACCGATGACCCGCAACAAGCTCGAAAAAACAGAAAGGCTCGCTGCGGAGGTTCGGCGCCAGATCGGCGCCGAGGCGATGAAGCGCTTTCTGCGCACCTTGCCAGCCTTCCGCACCGAAACCGACATCCCGGACCGCTTCGGACAATTGCTCGACCACCTCGACAGGGTCGAGGATGGCGACGTCGGCTGGCGACGGGCAGTGAGGGTCGACTAGGCCTTACGCGACAATTACGCACAGTAACTTTACGTGATCATCGGCTTGCGGTGGCGGCGCACCCCGCCTATGCTTCCTGATGAACATGATTTCCCCCGAAGCGGCGGCCAATAGCAAGCGCGCCTGGCTCAAGATTCTGGCGCGCTACAAGAAGCCTGACAGGCGGCGCAGCGCACTCGAACTTGCCATCACCCTCATTCCCTTCGCCACTCTGTGGGCTCTGTCGTCCGCGGCCTATGCCTATGGTCATTGGTGGGGACTGATCCTCATCTTGCCCGCGGCCGGATTCCTGGTGCGGATTTTCATGATCCAGCACGATTGCGGCCATGGCTCCTTCTTTGCCAATCGCCATGCCGATGACTGGATCGGTCGTGCGCTGGGCATCCTGACGCTGACGCCTTACGACTGCTGGCGGCGCGCCCATGCCACGCATCATGCCAGCGCCGGCAATCTCGACGAGCGCGGCATGGGAGACATCAGGACGTTGACCGTCGCCGAATACCGGCGGATGTCCTGGCGGGGCCGTCTGGCCTACCGTCTCTACCGCCATCCCCTGGTGATGTTCGGCCTGGGGCCGGTCTGGCTGTTCATCTTCTCGCAAAGGCTGCCCGTCGGCATGATGCGCGGCGGCCTGACGCCCTGGGTTTCGTCAATGACCACCAATCTTGGCATCGCGCTTGCCGCGGCCATCCTCATCTGGGTCATCGGTCCCGGCGCGTTCCTGATTGTCCATCTGCCGATCGTCATTCTCGCCGGTTCGGCCGGCATCTGGCTGTTCTATGTCCAGCACCAGTTCGAGGAGACCGAGTGGGCGAAGGATGGGGAATGGGAGTTCCAGCACGCCGCCCTGCACGGCTCGTCCTATTACGACCTGCCGCCGGTGCTGAACTGGCTCACCGGCAATATCGGCGTTCACCACGTCCACCACCTCTCCGCCAGGGTGCCCGGCTACCGGCTGCAGGAAGTGCTGCGGGACTATCCCGAGTTGCGCGGTATCGGCCGCGTCACGCTGCTCGAGAGCCTGCGCTGCGTCAAACTGGCCTTGTGGGACGAAGGCCGCAGCAAGCTGATATCGTTCCGCGAGGCACACGCGGCGCTATAGGCGCGGTCCACGCAGCGGACAAAGGGCCGGATGAGAGGCAGCGCAAAGCTTCTCAACCGTCCGGCCAGTCCTCAAAGCCTCAGGCCGCCTGCCGCTCGTCGCGCATCAGGATCTCGCCATGGCGGATCTCAGTGCCCAGCACCTTCAGGCATTCGCGCATGAAATTGGACAAGCCCGGCCAGCCCTTGGCCGAAACGAGATTGCCGTCGACATGGGCTCCGTTCGGCGCGACGTCGATATAGATGCCGCCCGCCAGCGTCACCTCCGGCTCGCAATAGTGAAGCGCCGCCACTTCCCTGCCCCGCACCACGCCGTCGACCGCGATCAGGATCTGCACGCCATGGCAGATGGTGAAGATCGGCTTGCCTGTCTCATGGAAGTGCCGCACCAGCGCCTGCACGCGCTTGTCGATGCGGATGTATTCGGGACCGCGGCCGCCCGCCGCGTAAACGGCATCGTACTGGGCCGGATCCACGTCGGAAAACGTCTTGTTGAGGATGTAATCGTGGCCGGGCTTTTCGGTGTAGGTCTGGTGGCCTTCGAAATCGTGCAGCGATGTCTTCAGCACGTCGCCGGCCTTCTTGTCCGGGCAGACGACATGCACGGTGTGGCCGACGGCATGCATGGCCTGTTCAAAGACGAAAATTTCATATTCCTCGCTGAACTCGCCAACGAGCATCAATATCTTCTTGCCAGCCATTCCCGGTTCCTCCCTTGTGGCCATTATTTCAGGTTGCGAAATAAGAGCATTATCCTAAGGACAGGATCACGTAAGGAAAAGCGCAAATCGCACAATTGGTACGACCAGTTTGCGTCTTCCTCGATTGAGAGAGAGCTTTGGGCCTTCCTAGAAAACGCGTCAGCTGCTGCGAAGGCGCCGCCAGGAATATTTCGGACCCTTGGGCTCCGCTATGGCCGCAGGCTGGTAGTAAAGTCCCAACCCGCCGGTGCGGCCCTCTTCCAGGCGCTTCAAGAGCACTGGATTCGAGACCTCGAACTCGTCGAAGCCAAGCCGCAGCATGTGCGGCAACGGGTCGACCAGGACTTGCCCGGTGGCACGCAGCGCGCCCGTGAAATGATAGCGGCTGCGTAGCAGTTCGCCCTTGGAGAAGGAGCGGCCGTCACCGAAGGCCGGGAAGGCCAGCGCCACCAGCGACAGTTGGTCGAGCAGATCGGCGATCTTCTCGAGCTGATCGCCGGGCTGCAGCAGGGCGCCGAGCCGCTCCTTCGCCGAGCGGCGCACCTCCGGGTCGAGGTCGAGGAACGCCTGCAGCGGCAGGATGAAGCGGTCATTGCCGGAAAGCGCATCGGCGCTTTCGGCATGGATCCACTCGTCCTCGCGAAAACCCTCCGGGGTCCAGAGCCGGGTCTCCGGTGTCGTCGGTTCAGTCATCAAAATTCCCAAAAATTCGAAGCGCTCAAGGGTGTGTTGAAATTCAGGCCAGGCCGCGTCGAAAACGGTTGTTTCCGAAAACCGGAGCGGAGCGTACTTGAAGTACATGAGCACCGGAAGCTCAGGAAACTGCCGTTTGCAGGCCGGCCTCACCTGAATTTCAACATACCCTATAGTGATGCGTCGGTCAGCGACACTTCCAGTCCCGACAGGTGAATGCCGCACTCGGTCTTGGCGTGACCGGCCCAGCGGCCGCTGCGCGCGTCCTCGCCCGGCTGCACCGGCTGCGTGCAGGGAAAGCAGCCGATCGACAGATAGCCATAGGCGACCAGTGGATTTTCGCGCAGCGCATGCGCGCGCATGTAGCCGGCCTGATCCGACGTCGTCCAGCGCGCCAGCGGATTGATGCGGATGCGCGGGCCGACCGCCTCGAACACTGGAAGTGCGGCCCGCGTCGAGGCCTGGAAGCGCTTGCGGCCTGTGAACCAGGCGCGGAAGGGTGCGATGCCACGTGCCAGCGGCTCGACCTTGCGCACGTCGCAGCAGGCATCGGTGTTGTTCTGGTGCAGATTGCCGGTCGGATCGATCCGTTCGAGCGCCGCTTCGTCGGGCTTGATCACCCGGATGTTGGTCAGCCCGAAATCGGCGACCAGCGCGTCGCGATAGCCGAGCGTCTCCTCGAAATGCTTGCCGGTATCGAGGAAGACGACCGGCAGCGTGCGGTCGATCTTGGCGATCATGTGCAGCAGCACCGCCGAATCTGCGCCGAACGAAGACACGGCGGCGATCTCGTCGTGAAACAGCTCATTGGCCGATCGTTCGATGATCTCGATCGGGCTGAGATGACCGTAGAGCGCGTCAAACCCCGCCGCCTTGGCGGCGGCGCCGTCCTCGACGTCGACAATATGGTCAAGCGGCCTTGGCTTCGCCAGCATAGAGCGCCTCCTTGAACGGCGCGGGACCGACACGGCGGTAGGCGTCGATGAATATTTCGTGTGGGTTGAGCCGAAGGCCGAGATAGGTATCGACGATCGTCTCGATGGCGTCGGTGATTTCTTCCGAAGAGAAGCCGCGGCCGATGATCTCACCGACGGAGGTGTTTTCGTCGGCGGAACCGCCGAGCGTCACCTGGTAGAGTTCGGAGCCCTTCTTCTCGACACCCAGGATGCCGATATGACCGACATGGTGGTGGCCACAGGCATTGATGCAGCCGGAGATCTTCAGCTTCAGCTCGCCGATCTCGCGCTGCCGCTCCAGCGAAGCGAAGCGTTGCGAGATTTCCTGTGCGATCGGGATCGAGCGCGCGGTCGCCAGCGCGCAATAGTCAAGACCCGGGCACGAGATGATGTCCGAGATCAGGTTGGAATTGGCCGTCGCCAGCCCGATGTCGACCAGCGCGTCATAGACCGTCTTGAGGTCGGCGCGCGCCACATGCGGCAGGATCAGGTTCTGCTCGTGGCTGACGCGAAGCTCGTCGAAAGCGTATTTTTCGGCGATGTCGGCGACTGCTTCCATCTGGCTGTCGGTCGCATCGCCCGGCACCTCGCCGATACCCTTGAGTGAGATCGTCACCGCCGCGTAGTCGGGGTGGCGGTGCGTCACCACGTTCTGGTCGAGCCAGTCAGAGAAGCCCTTGGAATCCAGGCGCGCCACCTTGACCGCCGTGTCGCCGTCCGGCCGCCCGGTCAGCGCCGGCGGGGCGAAATAGGCCTCGATGGCGCGAATGTCGGCCTCCGGCAGCTTCAGCTCCGCGTCCTTCAACTCCTGCCACTCGGCCTCGACCTGGCGGGTGATTTCCTCGGCGCCGGTCTCGTGGACCAGGATCTTGATGCGCGCCTTGTACTTGTTGTCGCGGCGGCCATAGAGATTGTAAACGCGCAGGATCGCCGTGCAGTAGGACAGAAGGTCGGCTTCCGGCAGGAAGTCGCGGATCTTCCTCGCCACCATCGGCGTGCGACCCTGGCCGCCACCGACATAGACGGCGAAGCCGAGCTCGCCGGCGGCGTTCTTCTTCAGGTGCAGGCCGATGTCATGCGTCTGGATGGCGGCTCGGTCGCGCTCGGCTCCCGTCACCGCGATCTTGAACTTGCGCGGCAGGAACGAGAATTCCGGATGCACCGACGACCATTGCCGCAGGATTTCCGCATAGGGGCGCGGATCGGCGACCTCGTCGGCGGCCGCCCCGGCAAAATGGTCGGCGGTCACATTGCGGATGCAATTGCCGCTGGTCTGGATGGCGTGCATCTCCACGCTGGCCAGGTCCGCCAGGATCGCCGGAATGTCCGACAACGCCGGCCAGTTGAACTGGATATTCTGGCGCGTGGTGAAGTGGCCGTAGCCCTTGTCGTATTTGCGGGCGATGTGGCCCAGCATGCGCAGCTGCTTGCCGTTCAGTGTGCCGTAAGGCACAGCGATGCGCAGCATATAGGCGTGCAGTTGCAGATAGACGCCGTTCATCAGCCGGAGTGGCCGGAACTGGTCCTCGGTGATCTCGCCGGACAGCCGGCGCTCAACCTGGTCGCTGAACTCGGCGACGCGGGCCTGGACAAAATCGTGGTCGAACTCATCGTAACGGTACATATTTCGTCTTTCAGGGCGCGTCCGCCCGTGGCTGGTTAGATTGCCCGCGCAGCCTGCTTGCCGAGATCGTTGCGGATGGTGGGACCGGCGGCGCGGATCTTCTCGCGCAGCCGCACCGGCTCGACAACGCCGTCGACGACTTCCGCGTCGATCAGATTGACGTCGACCACTTCATTGTCGGCGTGGGCCTTGGCGCCGATCGCCTCCAGCCGATCCACGGCCGCTTTGTCATGGGCAAGGTCTGCATGGTCCACCGTCTCGGCCCAGCCGCCATCGGCGTACCAGACGGCAATGCCGTCGCCGAGGCGATTGGCGGTCAGTATCTTCATGGCTGAACTCCCTCGGCGGCCGCTACGGGCGCACTTTCATGCCTGTGTGCCGCGAGCGCCTCGGACCGCTCGAAATTGGCGCCGGCGACAGCGTCGCCGATGATGGTCATGACCGGGCCCGACAGATCGGCGCGCGCCTCCAGCGACGGCAGGTCGGCAAGCGTGCCGTGGAAGCGTCGGCGATTGGTCAGGCTGGCATTCTCGACCACCGCGACCGCCGTGTCCGGCGACAGGCCGGCCTCGATCAGCCGGCCGGCAACTTCGGCGGCGACCGAGCGGCCCATGTAGACGGCGACGGTAGCGCCGGAAATGGCGAGCTTGGCCCAGTCCGGCAACGAATTGCCCTTGAGATCGTGGCCGGTGGTGAACACCATCGACGACGACACACCGCGCAGCGTCAGCGGCAGTTCGAAATCGGCGGCAGCGGCGAAGGCCGCGGTAACGCCCGGAACCACCTCATAGGCGATGCCGGCATCGCGAAGTGCTGCCATCTCCTCGCCGGCGCGGCCGAACACCAGCGGATCGCCCGATTTCAGCCGCACGACGCGCTTGCCCTCACGGCCAAGCTCCACCAGCAGCGCATTGATTTCGGCCTGGCTCTTTGTATGGCAGCCCTTGCGCTTTCCCACCGGCAGGCGCTCGGCATCGCGGCGACCCATGGCGACGACCGCCTCCGGCACCAGCGCGTCATGGACGATAACGTCGGCCTCCATCAGCAGGCGATGCGCCCGCAGGGTGAGGAGGTCCTCGGCGCCGGGACCGGCGCCCACCAGGGCGATGTGGCCGCAAATGGGCGCGTCGGACGACAGCAGATCGGTGGCGGCTTCGTGCGCCTGCGAAAAATCGCCGGCCTCGAGGGCGCGCGCCGGCGCTCCGCCGAAGAAGTCACTCCAGAAACGCCGGCGCACATTGCCCCGGGGT
The DNA here is from genome assembly GCF_006441095.1 of Mesorhizobium sp. B2-5-4. Lineage (NCBI taxonomy): Bacteria > Pseudomonadati > Pseudomonadota > Alphaproteobacteria > Hyphomicrobiales > Phyllobacteriaceae > Mesorhizobium > Mesorhizobium sp. B2-5-4. Next base: position 126,423 of record NZ_VFUR01000010.1, read on the forward strand.
AATCTCTCGGCGGCATTGCGGAACGACATTGCAAGCGCCGCCAGCGCGCCAAGCGACGGCGACAGCATGCGGTCGATGCGGCCACGCAGCATCTGCGCCAGCACCGGACCTGCACCTTCGGTGCCGATGGCAATGGCGACCGGTGCGCGGTTGACCAGCGCCGGGGTGAAGAAATCGCAGAGATCCGGCCGGTCGACGGCGTTGACGGGAATGCCCAGTCGGCGCGCGTCGGCGGCCACGCGGCGATCGAGCGCTTCGTCGCCGCTGGCGGCAAACACCATCACGGCGCCTTCGAGCTGCGAGGCATCATACGCGGCGGCCACATGCTTCGCGCCGGCTTCGGCGATGAAGGTCAACAACTCCGGTTCGGCATTTCTGGCGATGATGTGCAGAACGGCACTCGACTGGGCAATCAGCCGCGCCTTGGCCAGAGCCTCCTCGCCGCCGCCGACAATGGCCACGGCTTCGCCCTCGACCCGCAGGAAGACGGGAAAGGCGTTGAGCTTGGTGGTGGCTTGCGGCATGATAATAGCGATCCGGGACAGTTTCGCAGTTTTACGCCGAGGCGTAAAAAAGCAGAAGCAAAGCACTCGCGCATCCGGTGATGGCAGGCAATCGCTTTTTCGCAACCGCGAAGGGCAGGAGAAAAATATTCCACGCCCATGCCCATGGGCACGCCGGGTCGCCGAAATCGGCCCTGATTTCAGGCGCTTTTAGCTGCCGGCGACCTGTCCCGCAAAACAGTTTTTTCTAATTTCTATTAATTTAGTAGATTAAAGCCGTCCGGTGGCGATTTCATGTTCAGCGCCCGGCCTGCACGGCTGTTCGGTGCGCCGCGTGAGTTGGAACGTTGACGGGCTGAAACGCGTTCCCGGTATAACCACCACTCAACAAGGAGCGTCCCTCATGAACACGATCAAACTGAAGCATGGCATTTGGGTTCTGGTGGCAGACGGTGAAAAGGCGCTCCTGCTCAAGAACGTCGGCGACACCAAGTTTCCTAACCTTGAAGTCGTGCATCTGATGGAACAGGAAAACCCGCCCACACGCGAACAGGGAAGCGACAGTCCCGGCCGGTACAATGACGGCCCATCCGTGCACCGCAGCGCGGTCGAGGAGACCGACTGGCACCGTATCGGCAAGGAACGCTTCGCCGAGGAGATTGCCGCCCGGCTCTACAAGCTTGCCCATGACGGCGAGTTCGATAGCATCGTGCTTGTCGCCCCACCAGTGGTGCTCGGCGCCATGCGCAAGAAGCTGCACAAGGAGGTTGGTGACAAGGTGACGGCCGAAATCCCGAAGACCATGACCAACCACGGCATCCCCGAGATCGAGGCCCTGTTGCAGGCAGCCTGATCGCTGGCAACAAGGCGAATGCCATAGCGAGCTCAAACAGAACGGCGGCACCCCGGTCGCCGGTCCGGCATTTTGTCGCCGCGCCGTCGCTTTTCGCACCTTGCGGGTTGCATCACCGTTGCCCCTTCCACCATATTGCGAAACAGGCGACGGCTTTCGGGCGCCGCATATCCGACATCGCTAGCTTGAAAGGCGCTCCATAGACAATGCCGCATGACACGCCCCTTATCGCCACCATCGTCGCCGGTCTGGGGCTCGCTTTTGTCTTCGGCGCTCTCGCCAATCGCTTCCGTATTCCCCCATTGGTCGGCTATCTCGTAGCCGGCGTTCTGGTCGGCCCGAACACGCCCGGTTTCGTCGCCGATGCAGGGCTTGCCAACGAATTGGCTGAAATCGGCGTCATTCTCCTGATGTTCGGTGTCGGCCTGCATTTCTCGCTCAAGGACCTTCTGTCGGTCCGCGCTATCGCCGTGCCTGGCGCCATCGTTCAGATCGGCTTTGCCACCGCGCTCGGCGTCGGGCTGTCCTGGATGCTCGGCTGGTCGATGGGCGCGGGCGTGGTGTTCGGACTGGCGCTGTCGGTCGCCTCGACCGTTGTGCTGCTGCGCGCGCTTCAGGAACGCCGCCTGATCGAGACCGAGCGCGGCCGCATCGCCGTCGGCTGGCTGATCGTCGAGGACTTGACCATGGTGCTGGCGCTGGTGTTGCTGCCGGCGCTTGCCGGTGTACTCGGCGGCCAGGAACACGCCAATGCCCATTCGGGCGACCTGCTGTCGCTGCCGGCCAGCTACGGCATATGGGGTGTCGTCGGCATCACGCTGGCCAAGGTCGCCGCCTTCGTGGTGGTCATGCTGGTGGTCGGCCGCCGGGTCATTCCCTGGATCCTGCACTACGTTGCCCATACCGGGTCGCGCGAACTGTTCCGTCTCTCCGTGCTCGCCATTGCGCTCGGCGTCGCCTTCGGCGCGGCAAAACTGTTCGGCGTCTCGCTGGCGCTGGGCGCGTTCTTCGCCGGCATGATCATGAGCGAATCCGAGCTCAGCCACCGCGCGGCCGAAGAATCGCTGCCGCTGCGCGATGCCTTCTCGGTGCTGTTCTTCGTCTCCGTCGGCATGCTGTTCGATCCGTTCAGCCTGATCAGCAACGGCCTGCCGATCCTGGCGACGCTGGCCATCATTGTCATCGGCAAGTCGCTGGCGGCGTTCGTGATCGTCGTAGCCTTCGGCTATCCCTTGGCCACGGCCTTGATGATTTCGGCCAGCCTTGCCCAGATCGGCGAGTTCTCCTTCATCCTGGCCGAACTCGGCGTCGGGCTGAAACTTCTGCCCGAGCAAGGCCGCGATCTGATCCTGGCCGGCGCCATCCTGTCGATCGTGCTCAACCCGTTGATGTTTCTGGTTATCGACTGGATGAAGCCGTGGCTGGAGGCCCGCGCCATCAGGACGGCGCAACCAGCGGATACCAAGCCGGTCGGCCCGGCGACGGAACCGGGCCAGGTAGCCTCGGTCGCCGCAACGTTGAGCAAGGAAGACGGCCCGCCGCCGACTACGACGCTTGCCGGTCATGCCATCCTGATCGGCTATGGCCGGGTCGGTGGCCTCGTCGGTGCCGCGCTGAAGGAAGCGGCACAGCCTTTCCTCGTCATCGAGGATGCCGATAAGACGCTGACGAGGCTGAAAGCAGACGGCATCGAAACCATCGCCGGTAATGCCGCCAATGCCGAAGTGTTCGCCGCGGCCAATCCTGAAGGCGCAAAGCGGCTGATCCTTGCCATCCCCAACGCCTTCGAGGCCGGCCAGATCGTGCTGCGGGCACGCGCCGCCAATCCCAACATCAATGTCATCGCCCGCGCCCATTCCGACGCCGAGGTCGAGCATCTGAAGGGACTCGGCGCCGATACCGTGATCATGGGCGAACGCGAGATCGCGCGCGGCATTGTCGAAGAGGTGCTTGGCCACGAGCCGCGGGTTTCTGAACCGTCCGCTGCCTGAGTCGACGCAACCCACAAGCGCGTTCAATCATGCCACGAATGCCGAGCCGCCATTTTGCGCGACACCGCCGAGATATTTTGCCGGGGGCTTGCCAAGCGCCTTCTTGAACATGGTGATGAAGGCGGTAACCGAGCCATAGCCGAGGTCGCCCGAGACTTGCTGCACGCTGGCACCGGACGCCAGCTCCCGAATGGCGACGATCAGCTGCAATTGCTGGCGCCAGCGCCTGAAGCTCAAGCCAGTCTCCTTGACGACGAGACGCGCCAGACTGCTTTCGCTGAGCGCGACGCGGTTGGCCCATTGTGCCAACGTACTGCGATCGGCAGGGTCTTGCGCCAGCGCCTCGGCGATCCGCCTCAAGCGCGGCTCGGATGAAATCGGCAGATGCAGCTGCTGGACAGGCATGCGCGGCAGTTCTGCAAGCAGGGTCCTGGTCAGGAGCTCATTCCTTGCCTGGTCGTCCTGCACGCTGTCGGACAGCTCGACGATCAGTTCGCGCAGCAGCGGCGAGATCGAAAGCGTGCAGCACCGGTCCGGCAATTCGGCGGCTCCCGGCTCGATATAGACGAAGAAGATCCGCGCGTTGGCCGTCGCGATGTTGCTGTGCTCCATGCCGCCGGGAATCCATACGCCGCAATGCGGCGGCACCATCCAAAGGCCGCTCGGAACGCGGCATGTGACGCCGCCTCCGAGCGCAAAGACGAGCTGGCCTTTGCGGTGCCAATGGGCCGGCACTTCCGCGCTGGTCTCGGTGACGTCGACACGCACGGCGATGGCTGGCGCCAGCACGTCATCGACATCGAAATTGACCCATGGGTAGCGAAGCGGCTGTCTCATGATTGACTGATTTTAGTTCGAGCAGGGAAGCCGATAAGTTCGGCCTCCAGCAAGAAGGTACGCTCCCATGCTCGCCTTAGTCATATCTTCCGACAGCGCCACGGGATTGAGGTTAGCCCGGGTCGAAGAACCTCGGCCCCTCGCGAACGAGGCGCTCGTCTCGGTCCACGCAACTTCGTTGAACCGGGGTGAACTGCGCTTGCTCACCATCCGTCCGAACGGCTGGACACTCGGCCAGGACATCGTCGGAATTGTCGAACGCGCAGCCGCCGATGGCTCCGGGCCGATCACGGGCACCAGGGTCGCGGCTTTGGTCGACCAGGCCGGATGGGCTGAACGGGTCGCCGTTTCAACAGACCGTCTCGCCGTCCTGCCGGATGAGGTCAGCTTCGCCTCGGCAGCCACGCTTCCGGTCGCCGGCACGACCGCGCTCAGGACTTTGCGCCACGGCGGTGACCTGGCCGGCCTAAAGGTCCTGATCACCGGTGCAAGCGGTGCCGTCGGTCGCTTCCAGATCCAGATCGCCCGCGAGCGGGGTGCGTCGGTGACCGCCATCGCCGCCGCCAGGCACCACGAGGATTTGCGCGAACTCGGAGCCGAGCAGATCGTGGAGTCGATCGAGCAGGCCGAGGGGCCGTTTTCGCTGATCACCGAGTCGGTCGGCGGCGAAAGCCTCGCACACGCGATCGAACGCGTCGCCCCTGCCGGCACAATTGTCATGTTCGGCTCGAGCAGCGGTGAACTCACGCCGGTTGGGTTCCGTCAGTTCGTTCCGGGTCACGAAGGCGCGAGGCTTCAGACGTTCGCCTACTACACGTCCGGTTCAGCCATCGGCGCCGACATCGCCGCGCTGCTCGCCCTGGTCGCCGCTGGTCGGCTGGACACCCGCATTGCCTTGACCGTGCCATGGACGAACATCGGCCAAGCCCTGGACGCACTGCGACAGCGCAGCTTCAGCGGCAAGGCTGTCGTCACCATAGGCGGGTGAGCCGGCCCTAGCCTGAAGTCGACCAGTTCATACGTGCTGGCCGCCATTGATGTGGATTTCCGAGCCGGTCACATAGGACGCCTGCCCGGAGCACAGGAAAAAAATGATGTCGGCGACCTCCGCCGTGGTGCCCAGGCGCCGCAGCGGAATGGTCTCGACGATCTTTTCCGTGCCCGGCGACAGGATCGCGGTGTCGATCTCGCCCGGCGCGATGGCGTTGACACGGATGCCGTGCGGGCCGAAATCATGCGCCATCTCGCGCGTCAGCGAGCCGAGAGCGGCCTTCGACGTCGCATAGGCGGTGCCGGCGAAGGGATGCACGCGGGTGCCGGCGATCGACGTCACATTGACGATCGAGCCTCTGGCAGCCGCCAATTCCTTGAACAGGCCGCGCGCCAGCATGATCGGCGCGAAGAAATTGACCTGGAACACGTCGCGCCAGACATGCATCGGCGTGTCGATCGAGTCCATCCGGCTGTTGCCATCCTTGAGCTTGGGCGAAATGCCGGCATTGTTGACCAGCGCGTGCAACTGCCCGCCATGCGCTTCGAGCCGATGACGGATTTCCGACACCGCAATACCGACATCTTCCTGATCGGCGAGATCGACCTTGATGTGGTCCTCCGGACCGGCCGGCCACGGGCAGTCCTCGGCAAAGGCCTGGCGCGAGCAGGTGATGACGCGCCAGCCTTCGCGCGAAAAGCGTTTCACCGTGGCATGGCCGATACCGCGGCTGGCGCCGGTCAGCACGATGGTTTTTCTGGTGTCTGTCTCGGTCATGTCGCGGTCTCCAGGCAGGACATGTAGCCGAATGCCGCCGGGGTGGCGAGAGGCGGTTGACGCCCCTAGCCGGCTGCTCAGCCGCCGCCAAGAATATCCAGGATCGAGGTCTGCCGCTTCTTGAGCCGACCGCCGACGCTGCCTGGCGGCACCGGGTGCCCGACCGAAGCCGTGGTGCCGCCATCCGCTGGCATGTTGAAGCCATCGGCATCGACGGTCTGGGCAGGCCGCGCCGCACGGACCGGCGCCGGCGGTGCCGCCGCCTGCGCGGCCGGCGCCTGCTGTCCAACCGAAGCCGAGGGAACCGGTGCCGGTTGGTTGTTGTCGGCCGAGGGAATGTCGTCGGGCACGATGGTGTCCGCCGGCGTCGACTTCCAGGTGCCGGGCAGCGGCCGCACCGGCACGCCCTCATGCGCGGCGACCATGAATTCGTGCCAGGCCTGCGCGGGCAGCGCGCCGCCGGTAACCTTCTTCATCGCCGTGCCGTCATCATTGCCGAACCACACGCCGGTGGTCAGATTGGCGGTGTAGCCGACGAACCAGGCGTCGCGCGAATTCTGGCTGGTGCCGGTCTTGCCGGCCGACGGCCAGGCGAAGGCCGCCTTCTTGGCGGTGCCGACCTCGACCGTTCCGGTCATCATCGAATTCATCATGCCGACGATCTCGGGCTTGATCACGCGCGGTGCGCTGCCGCCAGCGCTGTCATAGAGCACCTTGCCGTCGGATGTCGTGACGCGGCGGATGAAATGAATGTCGGGCTTGTAGCCGCCATTGGCGAAGGGCACATAGGCCGAGGTCAGTTCCAGCGGCGTCACTTCCGAGGTGCCGAGCGCGATCGAGGTGTTGGCCAGCAGGTCGGACTGGATGCCCATGCGGTGCGCGGCTTCCACCACCGCGTTCGGCCCGACTTCCATGGTCAACTGCGCGGCAACCGAGTTGAGCGACTTGGCCAGCGCCGTCGCCAAGGTGACCTTGCCAAAGTACTTGCCGCCGTAATTGTCGGGTGTCCAGTTGCCGATCTTGATCGGTGCGTCGTTGCGGATGCTGTCGGGCGTGCGGCCGGCCTCGAGCGCAGCCATGTAGACGAACGGCTTGAACGCCGAGCCCGGCTGCCGGCGCGCCTCGGAGGCGCGGTCGAACTGGCTGGTCGAATAGTCATAGCCGCCGACCATGGCGCGCACCGCGCCGGAATCGTCGATCGACACCAGCGCGCCCTGGGTGACATTGAGCTTCTTGCCGCTGTCGTCGATCAGCCGGCGGATCGACTGTTCGGCGAGTTTCTGCAGGTTCAGGTCTACGGTAGAATCGATGACGATATCGCCGCGCACATCGCCGATCAGGTCGGGCAACTCTTCCATGATTGTGTCCGCGACGTAATTTTCCGAGCCGGTCCAGTAGGATGGCGAGCGCGTCGCCGGTGCGCTCAGCGCCGTCTTCAGCTCTTTCTCGCTGATCTTGCCCTCCTCGCGCATGGCGGCGAGCACCAGCTGCGAGCGCTCCTCGGCGGCCTTGGGATCGCGCGCCGGCGACAGCCGCGACGGCGCCTTCAGCAGGCCAGCCAGGAGTGCGGCTTCCGACAAGGTGACGTCGCGCGCGCTCTTGCCGAAATAGCGGCGCGAGGCCGCCTCGACACCATAGGCACCGGAGCCGAAATAGACCCGGTTGAGGTACATTTCGAGGATCTGGTCCTTGGTGTGCTTGTGCTCCAGCCACAGCGCCAGCAGCACCTCCTGCACCTTGCGTTCCAGCGTGCGGTCGGGCTTCAGGAAAAGGTTCTTGGCCAATTGCTGCGTCAGCGTCGAACCACCTTGCGAGAAGTGCCCGCCGATGAGGTTGGTCACCATGGCGCGAGACAGGCCGATCGGATCGACACCGAAATGCGAATAGAAGCGGCGGTCCTCGATGGCGATCACCGCCTCGGGAATATAAGGCGACATTTCGTGCAGGCCGACCGCTTCGCCGCCGCTCATGCCGCGATTGGCCAGCAGCTGCCCGTCGGCCGAGACGATCTTGATGTTGGGCGCACGGTCGGGGATCGACCAAGTCGTGGCCGCGGGCATCTTGGCGCCGTAGTAGATAACGACGCCCGCCACTGCGATGCCGCCCCATATGGCGAGCACGAAACACCAGTAAACCAGCCGGCCGAGCACGCCGAACAGGCCGCGTCCACTCCCTCCGCGCCTCCCCCGCGACGATTTCCCCTTCGATGATTTGCGTTTGGCGGAGGCTTTGCGATTGCTCGGCACGACGCGGTCCTCCTCGCTCACCGAAAGACCCGTCTGGGATTTCGCCCGTGGCGGTCCCTCGAAGCTGGGCTCGATGCGACTGTCTCTGCGGTTCGCCATGCGCTGCGCTTGATGTCCCCGGTGCCAATGGCGCTCGGGTTGAAGAGTAGATGCGGCGATTTAAGGGCGGGTTAAGCAGAGCTTCGCGCAAGCGTCTGAATTCCGTTAGGAATTTGTTAATCTGTTGTCCATTGCCAGCGTCGCAGCGCGACGGATGTGACAGGCTCCGCGCACCCGAAGCACCGTCGGCGTCCGAACGCTCGTGGCGAGCCCTCATTTGTGGCCTTGGCGTTTTTCTATCTCGTAGCTCAGCCACCGGCAGAACATACCCATGACCGACGCGGCGGCGCCGACAAGCAGGCAGACGACCAGCAGCGGGCTCTTTGAAGCGCTCGACCAACTGACTATGGCCAGCAGGACGACACTGGCGGTGGAAATCAGATAACCCACCCCCTTGAGCAAGTGCAGAGAAGCCGTTGTCATGCCTGAAACATCCTCCGCCTGTCTTATGGAACATTCATTTCGCCTTGGAGTTCCATTCAGAGCAGACCCGGACCCACGACGCCGATGAAGCGCGCAGGGTGAGCAGGAAGGGTATGAAGGCCTTTGCCGCCAGAATGCGGATGCAGGCTGGCGGCCCAACCCGGGTCTCTTCATAATCCGCTCGAATTTCACGTCCGGTTAGTCGGGATCACCAGCCTGCCGTAGCAAGGCGACGAGACACTCGCACTTGATTCTTCGAGCAGGCGCACGGTTGCGGAGCGGAAGGCTCCGAATCGGCCCCGATTTCAATAGCGTCAGGCTATGCGAAAGCGCCCGGCCAGCGGCGCGCTCATTGGTCGTCGTCGTCGCCGGCGGCGGGCCGCCAGCTGGTTGGCTCGACCTTCTTTTGCGTGTGGCTGTCGATGTAGACCCACCAGCCGTCGTCGCGGTATTGAGCGATGGATTCATTGAGGACGCCATCGCTGTCCTTCCAGGTGACGGTGACCTTGGAGCCGTCGGTCGGCGCGGTCGATATCGGCTTTCTGTCCGCCATCTCATCCCCTTCTTCCAGACGGTTGATCGCCACGAGGGCCATCAGCTGTGAGCGAAGATATCCTCTTCGTCCCAGCCCATCAGGTCAAGCTTGGCCCGCGTCGGCAGAAAGCGGAAACAGGCGTCCGCCTCCTTCGTGCGCCCCTCGCGCGCCAGCCGCCCGGCCAGCACATCGCGCAACCGATGCAGATAGAGCACGTCGGAGGCGGCGTATTCGAGCTGTTCGGGCGACAGCGTTTCGGCCGCCCAATCCGACGATTGCTGCGCCTTGGACAGGCCGACGCCGAGAAGCTCGAAACAGATGTCCTTCAGCCCGTGCCGGTCGGTGTAGGTGCGCGTCAGCCGCGACGCGATCTTGGTGCAGAACACCGGCTCGGCCATCACGCCAAACGCATGGTAGAGCACAGCGAGGTCGAAGCGACCGTAGTGGAACAGCTTGGTCACGCTGTCGTTTCCCAGCAGCTTGACGAGGTTCGGTGCTTCCTTCTGCCCCGGCGCGATCTGGATGACATCGGCACTGCCGTCGCCAGGCGAAATCTGCACCACGCAGAGCCGGTCACGGTGGGGATTGAGGCCGAGCGTTTCCGTATCGATGGCCACCGCAGCGACATCGTAGCGGGAGAGGTCAGGCAGATCGTTTTTATGGAAGCGGATATCGCTCATCGTCTTCTCCGGGTCGCGGCCTTCGGCGTCGCGCATCCATCGAAGAAGCGCACACGCGCTCCAACAAATTGCGCTGTCGACCCGTCCTCGCCGTGATCGGCGGAAAAATCAACAGAAAGTTGATTTTCCGCCGTCCAGGGTTGTCCGCCTTACCGTGTCAGCGCGTCCAGAATGCGCGCCCAGGAGCGCTGGCCCTTGTGGAAGGAGCTGAGCTCGTATTTCTCGTTGGGCGAGTGGATGCGGTCGTCGTCGAGACCGAAGCCGACCAGCAGCGATTCCATGCCGAGATAGGTCTGGAAGTCGCCCACCACCGGAATGGAGCCGCCGCTGCCGGTCGTCACCGCGGGCGTTGGCCATTCGTCGGAAAGCGCGGTCTTGGCCTTGGCCAGGAACGGCGAGTCGTAGGAGAGCTGGATTGCCGGAGAACCGCCATGAGCGTGGAATTCGACCGAGCAATCGGCCGGGATGCGCTCCTTGACGAATTTCTGGAAAGCCGCGCGGATTTTCTTCGGATCCTGCTTGTGGACGAGGCGGAAAGACACCTTTGCCGAGGCTTCCGCGGCGATCACCGTCTTGAAACCCTTGCCGGTATAGCCGCCGATGATGCCGTTGAACTCGGCGGTGGGCCGCGCCCAGGTCAGTTCCAGTACCGAGCGGCCTTTTTCGCCCGACGGGATCGACAGGCCGACAGGTCCGAGGAAGGTCTCGGCCGTCTCGCCCAGCGTTTCCCATGATTTCAGCACCTGCGAAGGCGTTTCCTCGACGCCGTCATAGAAGCCCGGAATGGTGATATGGCCGTCCTTGTCGTGGATGTCGGCCAGCACCTTGGCCAGGATGCGGATCGGGTTCGCGGCAGCGCCGCCATAGAGGCCCGAATGCAGGTCGCGGTCGGCGGCCTTAACCGTGATCTCCTCGCCGACCAGACCGCGCAGCCCGACGCAGATCGACGGCGTGTCGCGGTCCCACATGCTGGTATCGCAGACCAGCGCGAAGTCGGCCTTGAGCTCCTCGGCATTGGCCTCGAGGAACGGCTTCAGCGAGGGCGACCCCGATTCCTCCTCGCCTTCGAACAGGATGGTGACGCGGCACGGCAGACCACCATACACCTGTTTCCAGGCACGGCATGCCTCGACGAAAGTCATCAGCTGACCTTTGTCGTCGGCCGAGCCGCGCCCGGTGATGATTTTGTGACCAGGTGCAATCTCCTTGATCGCCGGGGCGAAGGGATCGTTTTCCCACAGCTCGATCGGGTCGACCGGCTGCACGTCATAATGGCCGTAGAACAGCACATGCGGCGCGCCCGCCGGCCCGTCGTGATGCGCAACCACCATTGGGTGCCCGGGCGTGTCGCGCACGCTGGCGTCGAAGCCGATCAGCTTGAGTTCCGCCACCAGCCATTCCGCCGCCTTGCGGCAGTCGGTGGCATAGGCTGGATCAGTGGAGATCGACTTGATCCCGAGCAGGCCGAAGAGCCGTTCTAGGCTCTGGTCGAGGTTCTGGTCGAGACGGTCGAGGACAGGGGAAACTGCGGACATTTGCATAGCCTTTCGATTCAGTGCCGGAACCGTAAAGGCAGAGCGGCGAAACGAAAAGCCCGGGACGATTGGACCACGGCCCGGGACGGTCGCCGCGGGCAAAAAAATGCCGCCGTGGTGGAGGGGGAACCACGGCGGCCTTTTACTCGAAACGATGCGGCAGCCCGGAGAGGGGGGGATAGGCTGCCGCAATTGTCCGGTATAGGCGGGGGACGGGCCTTGCTCCGGACTTCGGCGAAAACTGCCGATGAACTGTATTTGGGTCCCTGAACGTGGCGATTCAAGGGCACCAACGTTACACTTTTGTAACGTGCCCGTGAGCGGGCTTGTATAACCCCGATCCGTCAGGATCCCGATCTGTCAGGGTGTTGACGGAACCTATCTCTGGCGATGTCTTTGGCATGGACCAAGCCATTGCGCCGCGCTATCCCTGCCGGCATGAAAAAAGGCGATCATCTCTTCCTCATTGACGGCTCTGGCTACATCTTCCGGGCCTATCACGCACTGCCGCCGCTGACCCGCAAGTCCGACGGCCTGCCGGTCGGTGCCGTTTCCGGCTTCTGCAACATGCTTTGGAAGCTGATGCAGGATGCCCGCAACACCGATGTGGGCATTGTGCCGACGCATTTTGCCGTCATTTTCGACTATTCCTCGAAAACCTTCCGCAACGACCTCTATCCCGAATACAAGGCGAACCGTTCGGCGCCGCCCGAGGATCTGATCCCGCAATTCGGCCTGATCCGCCAGGCAACCAGGGCGTTCAACCTGCCTTGCGTCGAGATGGAAGGCTTCGAGGCCGACGATCTCATCGCCACTTACTGCCGGCTGGCCTGCGAGGCCGGTGGCGACACCACCATCATCTCCTCCGACAAGGATCTGATGCAGCTGGTTGGCGACACCGTCGGCATGTACGACCCGATGAAGGATCGCCAGATCGGCATCCCCGAAGTCGTCGAGAAATGGGGCGTGCCGCCGGAAAAGATGATCGACCTGCAGGCGCTGACCGGCGACTCCGTCGACAATGTGCCTGGAGTGCCCGGCATCGGGCCAAAGACCGCGGCGCAACTGCTCGAGCAGTTCGGCGATCTCGACGGATTGCTCGCCCGCGCCGGCGAGATCAAGCAGGAGAAAAGGCGGGAATCGATCATCGCCAACGCCGACAAGGCGCGCATCTCGCGCCAGTTGGTGACGCTGAAGAACGACGTGCCGGTGGCCGAGGGGCTGGACGATTTCCTGCTGCATGCGCCCGACGGGCCGAAGCTGATCGGCTTTCTCAAGACCATGGAATTCACCTCGCTGACCCGCCGCGTCGCGGAAGCGACCGGCACCGAGTCCGGCGACGTCCAGGCCGTCACTGTGACCGTCGAACGCGCCGATAACGCACATGGCCCCGACGTCGGTGCCGGAACACCGCCCGTTGCCCGAAAGGGGGCGGGCTCCGAACCTGGCCAGGCTGCTGAAGCCGAGACGACGGAAAGGCCAAAACAGGGTGACACCCCTTCCCTCCTGGCCGCATTGCGGCTGGAGAGCGCGGCGACACGCAAGATCGATACCTCGGCCTATCAGTGCATCCGCGATATCGCGACGCTGAAAGCCTGGGTCGCCGAGGCGCGAGAGGCTGGTATCGCTGCCTTCGACGTCAGGGCGACGTCGACCGATCCGATGCAGGCCGAACTGATCGGCATGGCAATGGCCACAGCGCCCGGCTGCGCCGGCTACATTCCCTTCGCCCACAAGAGCGGCAATGGTGACTTGCTCGGCGGCGGCGCGCTCGAAAACCAGATACCGCTTCGCGAGGCGCTGGCGGTCCTGAAACCGCTGCTTGAGGACAGGTCGGTGCTGAAGATCGCGCACAACCTGAAGTATGACGTGGTTATCATGAGCCGCTATGGCATCGATGTCGCGCCCTTCGACGACACCATGCTGATCTCCTACGTGCTCGACGCCGGCACTCCGCACGGCCACGGCATGGATGCCCTTGCCGACAAATGGCTTGGCCATAGGCCCCTTCAGCTCAAGGACGTGACCGGTTCCGGCAAAAGCTCTGTCGGTTTCGATCAGGTCGACATCGACAGGGCGACGGCTCACGCCGCCGAGGATGCCGACGTGACGTTGCGGCTGTGGCTGGTGCTGAAGCCCCGCCTTGCCGCCAAGGGCCTGGTCTCGGTCTATGAACGCCTGGAGCGGCCGCTGGTGCCGGTGCTGGCGCGCATGGAACAGCGCGGTATTTCGGTCGACCGGCAGATCCTGTCGCGGCTTTCGGGCGAGCTGGCGCAAGGTGCAGCCCGGCTCGAAGAGGAAATCTACCTGCTCATCGGCGAGCGCATCAACATCGGCTCGCCCAAGCAGCTCGGTGATATCCTGTTTGGCCGCATGGGCCTGCCCGGCGGCTCCAAGACCAAGACCGGCCAGTGGTCGACCTCGGCGCAGCTGCTCGAAGACCTTGCCGCCGAAGGTCACGAACTGCCGCGCAAAGTCGTCGACTGGCGCCAGCTGACCAAGCTGAAATCGACCTACACCGATGCGCTGCCGGGCTTCGTCAATCCCGAAACCAAGCGCGTCCACACCTCCTACGCGCTGGCCGCGACGACGACCGGGCGGCTGTCGTCTTCCGACCCGAACCTGCAGAACATTCCGGTGCGCACGGCTGAAGGGCGCAAGATCAGGACCGCCTTCATCACCGACAAGAGCCACCGACTGGTGTCAGCCGACTACAGCCAGATCGAACTGCGCGTGCTCGCCCATGTCGCCGAAATCCCGCAACTGCGGCAGGCCTTTGCGGATGGCGCTGACATCCACGCCATCACCGCTTCTGAAATGTTCAATGTGCCCGTGGAGGGCATGCCGTCGGAAGTGCGCCGCCGCGCCAAGGCGATCAATTTCGGCATCATCTATGGCATCTCGGCTTTCGGCCTCGCCAACCAGCTGTCTATCCCGCGCGAGGAGGCGAGCGCCTACATCAAGAAGTACTTCGAGCGCTTTCCCGGCATCCGCGACTATATCGAGGAGACCAAGGCCTATGCCCGCGAGCACGGCTTTGTCGAAACAATCTTCGGCCGCCGCATCCACTATCCCGACATCAGATCGTCGAACCCGTCGCTACGAGCGTTCAACGAGCGCGCCTCGATCAACGCCCGCCTGCAAGGCACCGCCGCTGACATCATCCGCCGCGCCATGATCCGCATGGAGGAAGCCTTGGACAAGGCCAAGCTGTCCGCCCGCATGCTCCTCCAGGTACATGACGAACTGATCTTCGAAACGGTCGAGGCGGAAGTCGAGGAGACGATCCCGGTCGTGCGCCATGTCATGGAAAACGCGGCGATGCCGGCGGTATCGATGTCGGTGCCGCTGCATGTCGACGCGCGGGCCGCCAACAATTGGGACGAGGCGCACTGACGCGCTAGAGCAATTTCAGGAGAAGTGTATAGCGGTTTTCCCGGGAAAAGCGCTTAGCGCTTTTCCTTGGAAATTGCATTAAAACAAAGAGTTAGAGCGGTTAGGCGATTCTACCAATCGCTGAACCGCTCTGCGGAATGCCCTCAGGCCGCCTGCGCCAAACACTTCGCGCACGTCCCGCGAAATTCGATCACCGCCTTCTTGGCGGCGAAGCCGGTCGAGTTGACCCATTCGTTCAGCCGGTGGTCGACATCGTGGTCGGACATTTCGGTCACCTGCCCGCAGCCGTCGCAAATGGCGAAAGCGGTCATCGAGTGGCTGTGGTCGTGCGGCTCGGCACAGGCGACGAAGGAGTTGATGCTTTCCAGCCGGTGCACGAAGCCCGACTTCACCAGCGTGTCGAGCGCGCGATAGACCTGTAGCGGCGCGCGAAAACCGCGCTCGCGCAGCTGGTCGAGCAAGGTGTAGGCGCTGAGCGGCCCGCTGGCGGTCTCGAGTTTCTCGAGCACGCACAACTGGTTTTTCGTCAGCACATCCCTTGCCGCCATGGTTCTGTTCCAACCTGCCCTGCGCCATCCATAGGCTGTTTGCTCGTGCAAACGGCCTGATCCCATTCAGATAGCGACGAACCGCCGTCTTTGCTACTCCTCTGTTGCCGTCCCGGTCAGTCGATGACGCGCGGGCACATTGGTGACGGCGGGATCGATAGCGCCACGGTGTTCAAGGATACTGGCGGAAATCTCGACGAAGGTAGCCAAGGGTGTGCCCGGCACCATTGGCCGGCCGACCCCCGCGGCGATCAAGGCCGCCTCAGGAAGGCCGGCCACGCCCTGACTGGACTTCATCCGTGAAAGGCCGGCGCGAGCAATTCCGCCAGCCTTTATTAGCCGGCTTCATCTATTTCCTCGGCGGGCCTTTGCGCTCGGCGGAGGCCGCCCACAGATTGATGTCGGACTCGCGCGCGTACGTATCGATCTCGGCCAGTTCGGCATCGCTGAAATCGAGCACCTTGAGCGCGCCGACGCAGTCCTCGACCTGCTCGGGCCGGCTGGCGCCGATCAGCGCCGAAGTAACCCGGCCCCTGCGCAGCACCCAGGCCAGCGCCATCTGCGCCAGCGTCTGGCCGCGCTTGCCCGCGATCGCGTTGAGCGCCTTGATGTTGGCGATGGTGCGGTCGTTGATGAAGGCTGTCTTCAGCGACTTGCCTTGGGACGCCCGGCTGCCATCGGGAATGCCGCCGAGATATTTATCGGTCAACATGCCTTGCGCCAGCGGCGAGAACACGATGGAGCCGACGCCGAGCCCTTCGAGCGTATCGAGAAGGCCGTCTTCCTCGACCCAACGGTTCAACATCGAATAGCTCGGCTGGTGGATGACGCAGGGCGTGCCCAATTGCCTCAATATGTCGGCGGCCTCGCGGGTGCGCTGCGAATTGTAGGACGAGATGCCGGCATAGAGTGCCTTGCCCGAACGCACCGCATGGTCGAGCGCGCCCATGGTTTCTTCGAGCGGCGTGTCGGGATCGAAGCGGTGCGAATAGAAGATGTCGACATAGTCGAGGCCCATCCGCTTCAGGCTCTGGTCGAGACTGGCCAGCATGTATTTGCGCCCGCCCCATTCACCGTAGGGACCCGCCCACATTTCATAGCCAGCCTTGGTCGAGATGATCAGTTCGTCGCGATAGGCGGAAAAATCGGTGCGCAGGATCTCGCCGAAAGCCGCCTCGGCCGAGCCGGGCGGCGGCCCATAATTGTTGGCCAAGTCGAAATGGGTGATGCCGAGGTCGAAGGCCTTGCGCACGATCGCCTGCTTGGTCCGATGCGGCGTATCGTCGCCGAAATTGTGCCACAGCCCGAGCGAGATCGCCGGCAGCTTGAGGCCGGACCGACCGCAACGGTTGTAGATCATTTTTTCGTAGCGGTTCTCAGCGGCGACATAGGTCATGGGAAATCCTCGAATCTGAACGGACAGGGCGCCGTCATCGCAGAGGCGATGAGCATGCCCGTACCCCATCCTTTACCCCCTCCCCGGAGGAACGGGGAGAGGGGCAAGCAAATTATCGATAATCTTCGCGACCTATTTCTTCTTGGCCAGAAGATCCTTGGCTTGCTTGACGCCAAGCGCGGCCGGGCGCTCGCATGTGGTTTGCATGGCGACGAACTTGCCGGTTTCGCCCGAGCGCAGGAGGCCGGTCATGACATCGACGGCATGCAGCGCGAGTTCCATCGAACAGCGGTGCGGCCGGCCTTCAGCGATCGCCAGCGCCATGTCGGCGAGGCCTGATGTGCGGTAATTGGCCATCATGCCCTGGCCGTGCATCTCATTGGGGATGCCGAGCGGGTGCTTCCATTTCGGCAGCTTCTTGACCGGCTTGCCTTCTTCGGTGAAGCGCACGTCGCCACCGAAGAAGTTCGGATCCGGCACGAACACCGTCCCGGCCTCACCATAGAGTTCCATCGGCGCGTGGCCGTGAGCCCAGACGTCCCAGCTGGTGTTCAGCGTCACCACGGCGCCGTTCTCGAATTCGAGCAGGCCGTGAATGGTGGTCGGTGTGTTGACCGGGATTTTTTCACCCGCGCGAGGCTTTGAGCTGATGGTCCGCTCCTTGGCCGGAGTCGTCGCGAAAGCCGCCACCTGCTTCACCGGCCCGATCAGCTGGATCAGATTGGTGATGTAATACGGCCCGATGTCGAGCACCGGCCCGGCGCCCGGCTGGAAGAAGAAATCGGGATTCGGATGCCAGTGTTCCATGCCGTGGCCCATGACGTGGCAGGTGCCGCTGGTGATCCTGCCCAGCCTCCCCTCGTCGATCAGTTCACGCACCAGCTGGTGCGCGCCGCCCAGGAACGTGTCCGGCGCCGAACCGATGCGCAGCCCCTTCTTCTCGGCCCGCGCCTTGAGGTCCTGGCCTTCCCTAAGCGACAGCACGAACGGCTTTTCCGAATAGACGTGTTTGCCGGCATCGAGCACCTGCTTCGACACCTCGTAGTGCACGGCCGGAATGGTCAGGTTGACGATGATGTCGATGTCGTCGGCCTTGAGCAGGTCCTCGACGGTCTCGGCGCGGAGCTTGAATTCCTTCGCCCGCGCCCTGGCCACATCCATGTTGATGTCGGCGCAGGCACGCATCTCGATGCCGCGAAACAGCGGCGCCAGCGAAAAATAGGCCTTCGAGATGTTGCCGCAGCCGATGACGCCAATACCCAGTTTCTTTGCCATGGTGGTTGTTCCTAGTAGCTCTTGACGGTTGCGATCGAGCGGCGGGCGAAGCGCTCGATGTCGTTGGGATTGTCCTGTTCCATGACAAAGTATTTTGCCGCGCTCTTGGCCCGCAACACCTTGATCAAGCCGGCCCAGTCGATTGTGCCATGCCCGACATCCGACCAGCCATCCTCATCCAGCCCCTCGCCAGGCTTCGCCATATCCTTGACATGGACGGCGACGATGCGCTGGCCGTGCTTCTCGATCCAGGGTAGCGGGTCGGCGCCGCCGCGCACCACCCAGGCAACGTCCATTTCCCAGCCAATATTGGGGGCGGACGACAGGATATGGTCCTGCGGCAGCGAGCCGTCGGCGAGCGTCTTGAATTCGAAATCATGGTTGTGCCAGGCAAAGCCATAGCCGGCCTTCGAGGCCACGTCGCCGACCTTGGCCAGACGCTCGCCGAAGGCGCGCCAGCCGGCGGCGTCGGATGGCCTGTCCTCGGCCATCAGATAAGGGCAGATCAAAAGCTTGACGCCGAGCGTTTCGGCGATCCTGCGCACGCCGTCGAAATCCTTCTCCAGCGCATCGATGGAAAAATGCCCGGTCGGCATCGAAAGGCCGTTCTTGTCGAGTTCGGCGCGGAAGGCCTTGGGATCGTCATAGACGCCGCCGAAGCCTTCGACCTCGGCGTAACCGAGCTTGCCGAGCATTTCGAGCACATCGGTCCAGGGCAAGAAATTGCGAGCGCTGTAAAGTTGGAATGACCAGTTCATCGTCTCTGTCCGTTCTGCTTGGGATTGTCTTTGGGAGGATGGTTTTCTTGGGAGCTACATGCGGTTTCCGGATGGGGTGTCGAACAGCGAGGCGCGGGCGGGATCGAAACCGATTCGGATCGGATCGCCATTGCGCAGCGTTTTTTCCGCCTCGACACGGAAGGAAAAAATGCGGCCGCCGAGCTTCGTCCACACCAGTGTATCGGAGCCCATGGGCTCGACGATCTCGACGGCGGCATCGGTGGCAAAGGGCATGGAATTCGCGACCTCGCCAAAGACAACGTGCTCCGGCCGGATCCCGAACACGCAAGGCCCGCTCTTGTCGCCGGTGCCGTCGAAGCTGTAGCGATCGAGCGGTATGTTCAAATCCCCGGTCTTGAACACTGCCGTCGTGCCGGTCTCCAACTGCCCCTCGACGAAGTTCATCGCCGGTGAGCCGAGGAACCCGGCAACGAACCGGTTGACCGGACGGTTGTAGATGGTTTGCGGCGCGTCGAGCTGCTGGATGACACCGCCCTTCATCACCGCTATGCGATCGGCCAGCGTCATCGCCTCGATCTGGTCATGGGTGACGTAGATCATCGTGTTCTGCAATTTACGGTGCAGAAGTTTGATCTCGACGCGCAGTTCGGAACGCAGCTTGGCATCGAGATTGGACAGCGGTTCGTCGAACAGGAAGACGTCGACATCGCGCACCAGCGCCCGCCCGATAGCTACGCGCTGGCGCTGACCGCCGGAGAGTGCGGCCGGCTTGCGCTGCAAAAGCGGCTCGATCTGCAGGATCTCGGCGGCCCGCGCGATGCGCTTGGCGATCTCGGCCTTGGCGATGCCGGCGACGCGCAGCCCGAAGGACAAGTTCTTCTCCACCGTCATCTGCGGATAGAGCGCATAGGACTGGAAGACCATGCCGATGCCCCGGTCCTTGGGCTCTTCCCAGGTGACGTTCTTGCCCTTGATGAAGATACGGCCTTCGGAAATGTCGAG
The DNA here is from genome assembly GCF_006441095.1 of Mesorhizobium sp. B2-5-4. Lineage (NCBI taxonomy): Bacteria > Pseudomonadati > Pseudomonadota > Alphaproteobacteria > Hyphomicrobiales > Phyllobacteriaceae > Mesorhizobium > Mesorhizobium sp. B2-5-4. The sequence goes on from NZ_VFUR01000010.1 coordinate 146,250, forward strand.
CAGGCCGGCGATGCAGTTGAGCAAGGTCGACTTGCCGCAGCCGGAGGGCCCGAGCAGCACGATGAACTCGCCTTCGGCGACATCGAGGTTGAGCGTCTGCAGCACCGAGATGGCGCCGAAGTTCAGCGACAGATCCTGGATCGAAACACTGGTACCGTTCACCGCCATCGCCGTCACCCTTTCACCGCGCCGGCGGCGATGCCGCGCACGAACAATTTGCCGGAAATGAAGTAGACGATCAGCGGCACCAGCCCAGTCAGGATGGTGGCGGCCATGTTGACGTTGTATTCTTTCACGCCTTGCACCGAGTTGACGATGTTGTTGAGCTGCACCGTCATCGGATAGGTGTCGGGGCGGGTGTAGACGACGCCGAACAGGAAGTCGTTCCAGATGCCTGTCACCTGCAGGATGATGGCGACGACGAAGATCGGCAGCGACATCGGCAGCATGATGCGCAGATAGATGCCCCAGAAGCCGGCACCGTCGACGCGCGCCGCCCGGAACAGCTCTTCCGGCATGGAGGTGAAATAATTGCGGAACAGAAGCGTCAGGATCGGCATGCCGAAGATGGAGTGCACGATCACCAGGCCGGTAAGGCTGCCATAGAGGCCGATCTCGCGCAGGATGATGACGATGGGATAGATCATCACCTGATAGGGAATGAAGGCGCCGACGATCAGGATGACGAAGAACGTGTCGGCGCCCTTGAAGCGCCAGTTGGCCAGCGCATAGCCGTTCACCGAAGCGATGGCGATCGACAGGATCACTGAAGGAACGGTGATGCGCACCGAGTTCCAGAAACCACGGGAAAGCCCATCGCAATTCAGGCCGGTGCAGGCCTGCGACCACGCCTTGACCCAGGGCTCGAAGGTGATCTCGAGCGGCGGCGAGAAGATGTTGCCGAGTCGGATCTCCGGCATGCCCTTGAGCGAGGTGACGACCATCACATAGAGCGGCAGAAGGTAGTAGAGCGCGACCACCACAAGCGTGCCGTAGAGGAAAATGTTGCGGCGCGAGAACATGTGCCGCGGCTTTGGCCCGCTCGGGCCGGCGGCATCATCCCGCGGGTTTGACGACGTGGCGGACAAGGCGACGGCATGGTCAGACACGCTTGCGGCCTCCGAATTCGAGATAGGCCCACGGCACGATGACGATCATCACCGACAGCAGCATCATGGTCGAGGCGGCAAAACCCTGGCCGAGGTTCTGGGCGAAGAACATGTAGTCGTAGACATATTTGGCCGGCACTTCGGAGGCGATGCCCGGCCCGCCGCTGGTCTGCGCGACAACGAGATCGTAAACCTTCACGATGCCTGACGCGATGATCACTAGCGTGGTGATGAACACCGGCCGCATCATCGGGATGATGATGAACAGATAGGTCTTCCACATGGGTATCCCGTCCACCCGTGCGGCCTTCCAGATGTCCTCGTCGATGCCGCGCAGGCCCGCCAGCATCAGGCACATGATCAGCCCTGTGCCTTGCCAGAGCGCCGCGATCGATATGCCATAGATGACGATGCTGGAATTGTAGAGCGGATTGAAGTCGAAGCTGGTCCAGCCGAGGCTTCGTACCACGCCCTGGACGCCGAAATCCGGATTGAGCAGCCATTGCCAGACAAGGCCGGTGACGATGAAGGAGAGTGCGAAGGGGTAGAGAAAGATGGTGCGGAACGTGTCCTCGAAACGGATCTTCTGGTCGAGCAGGGCAGCCAGCAGAAACCCGATCACCAGCGAGAATACCAGTGAGATCACGCCGTAGATCAGAAGGTTCTCGATCGAGATCAGCCAGCGCGGCGTCGCCCACAGCCGGTAATACTGGTCGAGCCCGACGAAATTCAGCCGCGGCAGGAGCTTCGAATTGGTGAAGGAATAGAGCACCGTCCATGCGGTGCCGCCGACAAAGACCACCATTGCGGTGAGGATCATCGGGATCGAAGCGACCTTCGCATTGAGATTGCGGAAGAGTTGGCTCGGGCGTTCGCTCTTGCTCATCGGTACAGTCGTGCTGGATCGGATAAGGGCGGAAAGTCAGCACGCCTGGGCTCCCGGCCCTGCCTGGCAAGGTCGGGAGCGAGGCGGCTCATCAGTCGTCAGTCAGCCGAGGCGATGATGTCGGCGAAGCGCTTCTGCGCATCTTCGAGGCTCATGTCCGGCTTGGCGAAGAATTCGGAGAAAAGGTCCTCCTTCTGCTTCTGGCTGTCCTGCGAGAGCAGCTGGTCCGTCCATGGGATGACCGCGCCCTTGGCCAGGATAGCGAGGCCCTTCTTCATGCAATCATTAGCCGCGTTGAGGTCGACGTCGCCGCGCACCGGCAGCGAACCCTTCTTGAGGTTGAAGGCAACCTGGGTCTTGGGATCGAGCAGGGTCTCGGCCAGCACTTCCTGCGCCTTGGCCTTGTCGGCGTCCTTGAGTAGCGGGAAGTAGAAGGCGTCGCCGCCCGTGGCGATGACCTCGTTCAGGCCAAGGCCGGGAAGGCAAGTATAGTCCTTGCCGGCTGTCTTGCCGGCGACCTGGAACTCGCCTTGCGCCCAGTCGCCCATGATCTGGCCGCCGGCCTTGCCGGTGATGACCATATTGGTGGCCTGGTTCCAGTCCTGCACATTGGTGTTCTTGGCCATCTTGCGCGCGTCGTCCGCGGCCTTGAAGACCTTGGCGACTTCGGGACCGGCGGCGAACTTGGCGTCCTTGTCCTTGTAGACCTTGAGGAAGGCGTCGGTTCCACCGACCGCGGCAAGCAGCACGTCGAAGGCGCCCGATGCCTGCCAAGCCTGCCCGCCGACCGCGAGCGGCACGACGCCTGCCTTCTCCAGTGCCGGGGCCGCGGCCACATACTCATTCCAGTTCTTCGGCACCGGAACGCCGGCCTTCTCGAAGGCCGCGTTCGACAGCCACAGCCACTGCCAGGAATGGATGTTGACCGGCACACAATAGATCTTGCCGTCGATCGTACACGAGTCGAGCAGGCTCTTGGGCCGCACCACCTCCGTCCACTTGCCCTTGGTGGCGACATCGGTGAGGTCACGCATCAGGCCGGCCTGCACCAGCTCTTCCGCTTGCCGGCCATGGTTGAATTGGGTGGCCCCCATCGGATCGCCGCCGGTGATGCGGCTGATCATGATCGGCCGCGCCGTGCCGCCGGATCCGGCGATGGCGCCGTCGACCCAGTGATTGCCGGTGGCGTCGAATGCCTTGGCGAGTTCGGCGACCGCTGCCGCCTCGCCGCCGGAAGTCCACCAATGGGTGACTTCCAGATCGGTCGCGGCCGCCGGCCCGGCGAAGTTGAGCGCAACCGTCGCTGCAAACGCAGCGGTCAGGAATCTATATCGCATTTCGGCTTCCTCCCAGAAATCTGAAACGTTACAGATTTTCGATACGGCAATTGAAGATTATGCGCAACCCCTTCCGGCAAGAGTCGGTTTGATATTTTTCGAGCCGCGAACAAAATCGTTTCGTTGCGGCCTTATTGTGCTACGCAATGAGCAAGAGTGCGCCGCACAATGAGCAAAAGCAGCAAGAAACTTGCTAGGAGCATGCTTTCCCTCTGAATCCAACGATTTTTCGCCACGCGGTTGACGATGTCTTTCCGTGTCCGCGAGCACCCACTTTTACACCGATCGTGACAAGCTGTAACGTTTCAGTATATTGCTTCCAATGCAGATGACGCGCCATGGGAAGCGGCCCGCAACATTGCCGGGCTGCCCGGTGGCTGCTATGCGCCCTGATGGGCGGGACGGATGGACAGACAACGCACGGACAAGGATGACGAGGCGACGGCACAGGAGCGGCCGACGCTGAAGACGCTTGCCTTCATGACCGGCCTCGGCGTCACCACCGTCTCGCGCGCCTTGAAGGACGCGCCCGAGATCGGCGCAGAGACCAGGCGTCGTGTCCAACTCGTGGCCAAGCAGATCGGCTATCGGCCGAACCGCGCCGGCGTGCGCCTGCGGACCGGCAAGACCAATGTCATCAGCCTCGTGCTCAACACCGAGCACGAACTCATGAGCTTTGTCTCCGACATCATCTATGGCGTGACGGAAGTCATCGCCAACACGCCCTACCACCTGATCGTCACACCCTATTCGCGCTCGCAGGATCCGCTGGATCCGGTGCGCTATCTCGTTGAGACCGGCTCCGCCGACGGCGTCATCATTTCACGCACGCAGCCGAACGATCCCCGGGCCCGCTACATGCTGGAGCGCGGCATTCCCTTTGCCACGCATGGCCGCACCGATATGGGGCTGGTGCATCCCTATCATGATTTCGACAACTACGCCTTCGCGGCCGAGGCGGTGCGCCACCTCGCCGGCATGGGCCGCCGCCGGCTCGCTTTGGTGACGCCGCCGGTCGGTTTGAGCTACTACCGTCATACGGTCGACGGCTTTGCCGACGCGCTGAGCGAAGTCGGCGCCAGCGAGGTGCCGTTCAACACCGTCTCTATCGACCACTCGATCGAGCAGATCAGGATGAGGACGGCGCAGCTGATGCGGCGCGACATCAGGCCGGACGGCATCATCAGCAGTGCTGCAGCCGCGACGCTCGCTATCGTCGCCGGCATCGAGGATGCCGGCCTGAAGCTCGGCCGCGACGTCGACGTTGTGTCGAAGCAATCGTCGGAACTGCTGCATCTGTTCAGGCATGAATTGCTGGTCGTCAACGAAGACTTCCGGCTGGCCGGGTCCGAACTCGCCCGCTCGGTGCTCGGCTGGATCGGTGGTGCCGCGCCCGGCTCGCTGCAGAGCCTGAGCGAGCCGAAGGGCGTCGTGGCCTATCGGCGCTTCGGCGAATAGACTCCTTTTTTACGCAATTCCGGACGGAAACCGCCACGCAATCTCCTGGAATTGATCTAGCCAGCCGCGCCGCTGCCCCACGGCCCGTGGAACGCACCCTGCTCGCCAATGCGCTCGAAACCATGCGCACCGAAGAAGTCGCGCTGCGCCTGGATCAGGTTCGAGGTACCGCGGCCCTGGCGGTAGCTGTCGAAATAGGCAAGCGCCGAAGACAGCGCCGGCACCGGCGCACCGGCCTCGGAAGCCCTCGCGACGACACGTCGCAGCGACGGATGCGCCTCCTGCATCATGGTGATAAAGGCCGGCGCCATCAAAAGATTGGTCAAAGCGCCGCCGCTGCCGAACGCTTCGGCCATCGTGTCGAGCATCTGCGAGCGGATGATGCAGCCGGCGCGCCAGATCTTGGCGATGGTCGGCATCGGCAGGTTCCAGTTGAACTCCTTCGAAGCGCCGCTCATCACCGCAAAACCCTGCGCGTAAGCGGCGATCTTGCCGGCGAACAGCGCCAGTTCGAGGTCCTTCAGCAGCGCGTCCTTGTCACCGGAAATTTTCGTCACGCCGATATTGCCATAGGCTTTTTCGGCTGCCTGCCGTTCGTCCTTGATCGACGACAGCACGCGCGCCGCCACCGCCGCTTCGATCGCTGTCGCCGGAATGCCGAGCTGCTGCGCCTCGATGACGGACCATTTGCCGGTGCCCTTCTGGCCGGCGCGGTCGAGGATGATGTCGACCACCGGCTTGCCGGTCTTCGGATCGTCGGCGGCGAGCACCTTGGCGGTGATCTCGATCAGGTAGGAATTGAGCCGGCCCTTGTTCCAGTTGGAAAACACCGTGCCGATCTCTTTCGGCCCCATGCCCAGACCATCGCGCAGGATGCCGTAGATCTCGGCGATCATCTGCATGTCGGCATATTCGATACCGTTGTGGATGGTCTTGACGAAATGTCCGGCGCCGTCAGTGCCGAGCCAGGCGGCACAGGGCTCGTCGTTGAACTTGGCGGAGATGGCGGTCAGCACCTTCTCGACACGCTTCCAGGAGTCTTCGGTGCCGCCGACCATGATCGACGGTCCGTGGCGTGCGCCCTCCTCGCCGCCGGAGACACCCATGCCGATGAAGGTCAAGCCCGAGCCGGACAGTTCCGAGAAGCGCCGCATCGTATCGCGGAAATTGGCATTGCCGGCATCGATGACGATGTCGTTGTCGGACAGCACGCCGCGCAAGGCTTCGATCTGCTCGTCGACCGGCTTGCCGGCCAGCACCATGATGATGATCGGGCGCGGCGGCCGGATCGCCGCGGCGAGTTCCTCCAGACTGTAGCAAGGAATGACCATGTCCCTGAGCGCACCGGCATTCTCGACGAAAGCGTCCGTGCGTGCCTTGGTGCGGTTGAAGACGGCGATGCGGTGCCCGTGCTCGGCGATGTTCAGCGCCAGGTTGGAGCCCATCGTGCCAAGGCCGATCAGGCCGATTTCGGCTTTTTCCATCGTTTCTTCCCTGTTTCCGGATCTGGTGTTTTCGAGCTCGAGCCCGTTCTTGCCTCGATGCCCATTATTGCTTGGATGATTGACGGGCCTTCAGGCCCGCGTCAACCGCCTCGCCCAATTGTGTTGTCGCGGCCATTACGGCCTGATGTCGATCGGCGCCTCGATCTTCACCATGTCGAAGTCCGAGACCAGTATGTCTATGCGCACCGTCCAGCGGCCGGGAACCGGGATGATGAGGTTGTCGACACGCCAGCTGCCATCGCCGGGCCTGGTTGCCGCGCGCTTCAGCGGCTCGATGCCTGAATCGGGCTTCGACAGCACCAGCGTCACTTCCTTGGCGTCGAGCGGTCCGAAATCGCCGCTCATGATGATCATCGAGGCGGCGACCGGTCCGGCATGACCAGGCGTGATGCTGAGATCGGCCATCGCCTGCAGCGCGTGGACGTGGACCGAAACCGGCTGGGCCGCAGCGATCGCCAGCGCCCGTGGCGGCGGCGTGAAGCGCCAGCCCGCGGCGACCCCGAAGATCGCCAGCACGATCAGCACTTCGACGCCGACCGAGCGGGTGAGCCTGCGTTGCACCTCGGTCGCTCCCGCCTCGGCCGATGCGGTGAGCTTCCAGCGATTGACGGCGGCCAGCGTGAACAGGAAGACCAGCAGCGCGAGCTTGATCAGCAGCAACCGGCCATAGGCAGTGTCGACCAGCGCCGAGGGCGTCTGCACCTGGATCACGGCCAACACGATGCCTGCCACGGCAAGCAAGGCGACCACAGGCACGATTGCCCATGAGAAGCGGCGCAGGAATTCAACGGCGCCGGCCGCTTGACGCTTCAGCGAGAGGCCGAGCGGCACCAGAGCGCCGGCCCAGAAGGCGATACCGACGCCATGGACGAAGACCAGCGGCCGTGTCAGCCATTGCGGTTCGGCGGCACTGGCATGGCCGCTGGCGGCAAGCGCTGCGCCCACACCGACCAGCCCGGCAAGGGCAAGCTGCCTGGCGGCCGCGCGCGGTCCGGCCAGCGACAGCAGGCCAAGCCCCAGCGCGATCAGGGCGATCAGCACCGTCCAGCCGAAGCTGGTGCCGAGCCCTGTGCGCCAGACCACCGGCTGCGCCAGATGGGAGAGCGGCGCACCGAGCGCATCGAGACCTTGCAAGCCGAGCGACAAGAGTGCCGCCACCAGCCCACACAGGATCGTCCCGGCAACAAAGCGTTGACCGGCGCGGCCATCCCCGGCCAGCCAGGCAAGGGCGAAAGCGCCGCCAGTGCCGAGGAAAAGGCCGGCATAGAGAACGACCTTGCCGATCCAGATCGCCGACCGCAACGGCCAGTCGACTGCCTCGGAGACCGCTGGAGGCTCGCTTGGCGCACCGATGGAAAACAGCAGCGAACCGCCGACCGGATGGCCATCGGCGGAGATGACACGCCAGCTGAGCACATGCGTGCCGGATTTGAGTGTTTGCGGATTGTCGATCTCGACCGTCTGGTCGCTGAGGCGGAAGGATGTCAGCGGGATCGGCGTACCACCGGGCGTCACCAGCGTCAGCACCAGCGGCGAGACCGGCTCGCTGAAGGTCAGCGAGAACCGCGCCGGCGCCTGCGCCAGAACGGCGCCGTCGGCCGGGTCGGTCTTGATCAGCGCCGCATGGGCAAAGGCCTGGCTTGTCGAGGCCATGACGATGAGCGCCATGAGCACCGCGAAGAGCCCACCAGCCCGGCCGAATCGCTTGCCGGCCATTGCGGTCCTTTGGAGTGGGGATGTTGGGTTCATGCTGCCGCCATGGAATTGGCGGCGCACCTTGCGGACAGGGCGCGCCGCCAGAAAATCATTTCTTCGGCGTGAGCTTGATGCCGGGCGCCGGGGTCTCCAGCGCGTCCTCATCCTGTCTGGCCGCCGGAATCTCGATCCAGCGGGCGGCGGCATCGCCGCATTCCTGCACCACCGGGAAGTAGAGCTTCTGGCCGGCGGGCAGATCGGCCGTCAGCGTCGCCCGGAAGACGAACTCGTCGTAGAATTCATCCGGCAGATTGCCGCCGCTCCAGTCGACTTCCTTGACTCCGTCGGCCACCGCCTGGCCATAGAGCTGGTAGGATTTTTCATATTTGCCCTTCTTGGTCTGCAGCGTCCAGCCGGGCTTCGGCATCGGCTTCACCGCGATCACCCCTTCCGGAATCTGCACACGCACGGCGGTCGTCGCTTTGCCGTCGCAGCCATGCGGCACGCGCAGCACAGCCTTGTAGGTCGAGCCGACGGCCGCCTCCTGGGTTTCGAGCGTGATGTGCGCCAAGGCGGCATTTGTCCCCAGCACGAGAAACGCGCCGGCCGCCAAAAGATACTTGATCATGATGGTCCCTCTGATTTCAAAAAATGGTGGATCGGCGCGATCAATTGGCGTGGTCGTCCATGCCGCCCATTTCACCCATGCCCTCGACGGCGAACTCGACGCTGACGGCGCCGGCCTTCTCGAAAATCAGCGTGGCGGCGAATTTTTCACCCTGCTTGGGTTGCCGCTTCAGGCCGATGAACATCAGGTGATAGCCACCGGGCGCCAGCGCCACCTTGCCTCCGGCCGGAATCTCCAGGCCACCGTCAACTGGCCGCATGGTCATGACGCCGTCCTTGACGCCCATTTGATGCAGCTCGGCTTTTTCAGAGACGTCGGAGGAAATCGACAGCAGCCGGTCCGCGGCGCTGCCCTTGTTGATGACGGTGAAATAGCCGCCGGCCACCTTGGCGCCGGCGGGGGTGGCGCGCGACCAGGGGTGTTCGATTTCGAGATCGCCCACCTTGAATTCATGCGCCAGGACGGCCTGGACGCCGACGAACAACAGGGCAAAGGCCAGCGTGACAATGCCGAGATCGGCTTTGAACCGAGGCAGGATGCGGCCGAACACAGTGCCCGCCGACATACGGAAAGAATGGGACATGGTTGCTCCATGACGTGATGATCGCGCCGTCGCCGGTCGCGAATGGTTTTGATCTTGGATGAGTACGCTCGCGAAAGGTTCCGCAAGCAAGCAGGCTCAGGCCGCAAGCGGCGGCGCACGCGGGTTCGATGGGGAGCGTTCGCGGGCGAAGTCGAGATGGGTGGTCGCCGGAAAGACGAAGGCGACGGTCTCGAAGGAAAGGGACGCAAGCGCGAGCCCCGCATCGGGCGGCGGCGCATAGGCCGGCGAAAACATGCTGCAGCCGAGCGTGCAGCAGGCCGGTAAATGTGACGGGTGCTGGTCGCCGCCGGGAAGCTGGGTGGCGCCGTCGCGGGTACAGATGACGTTGCCGAAGGCATCGAGCTGCGCGGTATCAGGCCCGGAGCTGAAGGCGAACGCACCAAGTGTCGACTGGAGCAACAGCAGACAGGCCGCGACAAGCGCGACCGGCGTGCACCGTTGTCTCCCCCGGCGGCTCAAACCATCTGCCTCTTCAAACGATCGATGACGATACCTACCACGGCCGGGACAGGTCGAAAATCGCCAAATCGACACTGCGGCAACACGGCAGGATCAGCTCTTTTGGGATGACCGGCTTTCCGGGATCGAGGTCAGCAATGTCTGGCGTGCCGACTTCAAGTGCCTGCGGCAGGCGGCATCGACCTTGCCGAGGTCGCGCGACTTGAGTGCCTCGATATAGGCCAGATGTTCGCCGATCGCGACTTCGTTGCGCTCGCGTTCCTGCGCCTTGTTCCACTGGTAGTGGTAGTGGAAAATCATGGCGATGACGTCGTAGAAATCGACGATGAAGCGGTTGCGCGAGGCGCGGTGGATGAGCCGGTGGAGGCGCTCGTCCAGCTCCGAGAACTCATTGAAGCGCGTCGCGATCTCGCGTGCCAGAACGCGGTGTTCCCCCTCCAGCCGGTCGAGATCGCCCCAGACCGGACTGTCCTGCGGCAGCGCGGTGAAGGCGGCGGCCGAGCGCAATTCGAACATTTCGCGGATCTCGGTCAGTTCCAGTGCGAAGGCCCGCGTAAAGCCCTTCAGCACCCAATGGCTGTTGCGGCGTTTTTCGATCAGGCCAAAGCGGGAGAAGCGGATCAGGAACTCGCGCACGCTGGTGGTGCCGACGCCGATCTCGCGCGCCAGTTCGAGCTCGTTTATCTGCATGCCGGCCTCGGCGCCGCCGGCCAGCAGCCTGCGCATGAACGACCGTTCGATAATCTCGGCCAGCGTGTCGGTCTCTTCCTCGGGAAAGAAATCATCGGGACGCGGAGCGCGCAGCACCGTCTTGGCGCGCTTGTTCCAGGCGATCAGTCCGGTCTCTTCCATGCGCGCCAGGATGCTGCGCACCGTCGTACGGCTGACGCCGAGCACCGCGCCCAACTCCGGTTCCGACGGCAGGCTGCGCGTTTCGTCGAGCAGCCTGAGGCAGCGGTTATAGGCGTCCTTATAGACGTTGTTGCTCTTCGACATCCCCTGATCCATTCATGCCCGCGCTTGCGGCGGCCGGCTTGAAGCGCAATATGTGTTCCAATGACCCTGAAAAGCAGGAATCTCTTTCCCCGGGTCCGGTTCATTGTTCCGGCACCACCACTTGCCTTAGGGCGAACTGCGGCGAAAAAACAATTGACGCAAAACTGTTTTTTCACGATAAAAGACATTAACTCTTAACAGGCGCGTGTCAATCCGCGCATCCCAGGATCACCCAGGAAACGCCCGTGAACGTCTCGAACACCATTCTTCTGTCCCCCGCCGACAATGTCGCCGTTGCCAATGGCCGTATCGAGATCGGCACCACGCTGCCGGGCGGCACGCTCGCTGCCGCCGTCATCGAGCCTGGCCACAAGGTGGCTATCAAGCCGATCGCCGCGGGTGAAGCAGTCGTCAAATACGCCCAGGCGATCGGCCGCGCCACACAGGACATCGCACCGGGCGAGCATGTCCATTCGCACAATCTGGTCTTCGAGGCCGGCCGCCTGCCGGTGGTGCCGCCGAGCGAGGCCGAGCATGCGACGGAGGCCGACCGCGCCCGCACCTTCATGGGCTATCGCCGCGCCGATGGCCGCGCCGGCACCCGCAACTTCATCGGCATCATCGCCAGCGTCAATTGCTCGGCCACCGTCTGCCATTCGATCGCCGATACCGCCAACAGGACCTTGCTGCCGAAATATCCCGGCATTGATGGCTTCGTGCCGATCGTCCATGGCCAGGGTTGCGGCATGAGCGCCACCGGCGACGGCATGATGGTGCTGCATCGGACCTTGGCCGGCTATGCCCGCCACCCGAACTTCGGCGGCGTGCTGATGGTCGGCCTCGGCTGCGAGGTCAACCAGCTCACGCTTTACGGCCAAAAGGGTGCCGCCGCCGGCAAGCGCCACTTCAACATCCAGGATGCCGGCGGGTCGCGCAAATCGGTGGAAAAGGCGATGGGCGTGCTGGCCGAGATCGCCGAGGAAGTCGGCCAGTTGAAACGCGAACCGATTCCGGTCAGCGAGATCGTCGTCGGCCTGCAATGCGGCGGCTCCGACGGCATGTCGGGCATCACGGCCAACCCGGCTCTGGGCGCGGCGGTCGACATCCTGGCCGGCGTCGGCGGCATCGGCATCCTTTCCGAGACGACGGAAATCTACGGCGCCGAACACCTGCTCGCCTACCGCGCCGCAAGCCCCGAGATCGCCAAGAAACTCGATGGCTACGTGAAATGGTGGGAAGATCACGTCGCCAAGCATGGCGCCTCGATCGACAACAACCCCTCGCCCGGTAATAAGCGCGGCGGCCTCACCACGATCCTGGAAAAGTCGCTCGGCGCGGTCGCCAAGGGCGGCCAGACGCCGCTCAACGGCGTGTTCGGCTATGCAGAGAAGGTCACCGGCAAGGGGCTGGTGTTCATGGACACGCCCGGCTACGACCCGGTCTCGGCCACCGGACAGGTCGCGGGCGGCGCCAATGTCATCGTCTTCACCACCGGCCGCGGTTCCTGCTTCGGCTGCCGGCCGACACCCTCGATCAAAGTCGCCACCAACTCGACCATGTATAACCAGATGGAAGAGGACATGGACGTCAATTGCGGCGTCATCGCCTCCGGCGAAAAGACCATTGCCGGCATGGGCCGCGAGATCTTCGAACTGATCGTCGAGACGGCTTCGGGCCGCAAGACCAAAAGCGAGGATTTCGGCTACGGCGACAACGAGTTCGTGCCCTGGCATCTCGGCGCAACGCTCTAATTCGACTGATATCTGGTAGACTGCCCGGCCGCACAAGTGGCCGGGAATAGGGAGGTTGTGGATGAAAAAACGCCGTATCGGCCAGACAGCGCTGGAGGTGACCGAAGTCAGTTTCGGCGGCGCCGCGATCGGCGGTCTATACCGGGCCTGTTCGCGTGAGGCGGCTATGGAAACATTGCAGGGCGCGTGGGAAGCCGGCTTGCGTTATTTCGATACCGCGCCCTTCTACGGTTTCGGCCTGTCGGAGCGTCGCTTCGGCGACTTTCTACGCTACAAGCCGCGTGATTCCTACGTGCTGTCGACCAAGGTCGGCCGCCTGTTCCGCCCGGTGCCGGAAGACCAGGTTCCCGACCACTCCTATGTCGATCCGCTGCCCTTCGCGCTGGACTACGACTATTCCTATGACGGTATCATGCGGTCGGTCGACTTCAGCTATGCGCGCCTTGGGCTAAACAGGATAGACATCCTGTATGTGCACGACATCGGCGTCTACACGCACGGAGTCGAGAAGACCAAACTGCACTTTCGCCAGCTGATGGACGGCGGGCTCAAGGCGCTCGAAGAGCTGAAGCGGGCCGGCACGATTTCGGCCTATGGGCTCGGCGTCAACGAAGTCCAGATCTGCCTCGAAGTCATGCGCCGGGCGCCGCTCGACTGCACCCTGCTCGCCAGCCGTTATTCCTTGCTCGACCGCAGCGCGGAAGCCGAACTGCTGCCGCTGTGCCGCGCGCAACAGACCTCGCTGGTGATCGGTGGTGTTTTCAACTCGGGCATATTGGCGACCGGGCCGGTGCAAGGCGCGCATTTCGACTACGTACCCGCCAGCCACGATGTGCTCGGTCGTGTCGACGCCATGGAGAAGATCGCCGGTGAAGGCGGTTATCCGCTGGCGGCGGCCGCGTTCCAGTTTCCTTTGCACGAGCCAACAGTCGCCACCGTGCTGACCGGCACCGCAAAATTGGCGAACCTGACGCGCAACCTCGAATTGCTCGATATCGACGTGCCGGAGACAGAATATGCCAAGTATCGTCCCTACACCGTGGTGCAGGAACTGCCTTGAAGCCCGCACTTTCGCGATGTCCACAGGGTCGCGGGCGGCTTCACAATATCGCGATCTGGAAGAATGAACATTCCATATTGACTGGAGTATGGAATTAATATTCCATACTCCCTCAGAACGGAAACGGGAGCGCCCGACCAAGACTGGAGAGAGCCGACGCCGGTAGGAGTCATTGTCAGGCCTTTGGGAGAGTTGGCCGGAAACACCGCTTGCATCGGCTGGATCGATGGACTATCAAAACAGTGCAACTGTTTTTTATTGATAAAGTTCTGTTTGGGCCACGCCTATCCGAACCGGGCTTCCGTAACGTTTCACCAGGCGACTTAGGGAGGATCCTATGAAATTCGTGACCAGCATTCTCAACCGCCGCGCCGTCCTGGCCCTGGCGGCAGCCTCGATGCTCACCGGCGTCATGCATACCGCACCGGTTTCGGCGGCGGACGTGACCATTCCGATCATCGTCAAGGATACCACGTCCTTCTACTGGCAGATCGTCCTGGCCGGCGCCCGCAAGGCCGGCAAGGATCTCGGCGTCAATGTGCCGGAACTCGGCGCCCAGGCTGAGACCGACGTCAACGGCCAGATCTCGATCCTCGAGAACGCCGTCGCCGGCAACCCGGCCGCCGTCGTCATCGCGCCGACCGAAGCCAAGGCGCTCGGCAAGCCGATCGACGAGGCCGCGGCCAAGGTCAAGGTCATCGGCATCGACTCGGGCGCCGACTCCAAGGCCTTCACCTCGTTCCTGACCACCGACAACGTCCAGGGCGGCCGCGTCGCCGCTGACGGTCTCGCCGCCGCGATCGGCGCCGCCAACGGCGGCAAGGTCGAAGGCAAGGTTGCGCTTATCACGGCGCTCCCTGGCGCTGGCTCGCTCGAACAGCGCGCGCAAGGCTTCAAGGAACAGCTCAAGGCCAAATATCCCGGCCTCGAACTGATCGCCGACAAATACGCCGACGGCCAGGCCACCACCGGCCTCAACATCGCGACCGACCTGATCACCGCCAATCCGGACCTGAAGGGCATCTTCGCGTCAAACCTGATCATGGCGCAAGGCGTCGGCCAGGCGATCGCCGAGAACAAACTTGCCGGCAAGGTCGGACTGATCGGCTTCGACAGCGACGAGAAGCTGATCAAGTTCCTCAATGACGGCGTCATTTCGGGCCTCGTCGTCCAGGATCCGTATCGGATGGGCTATGACGGCATCAAGACGGCGCTCGCCGCTTCGAAGGGCGAGAAGGTGGAGGCAAATGTCGACACCGGTGCCAATCTCGTGACCAAGGATAACATGAAGGATCCCAAGATCGACGCGCTGCTCAATCCGAAGCTCTGAGCAGCCAGGGTTCAAAAACCGTTTCCGGGGCGTCGCGCCCCGGAAACATCCGCCGCCACGAGCGGCTTGGCAATCGGCCGGCTTCGGCTAGGCTGTTTGAAAAGACGATCACAGCCTCGCCAGGTGCCAGCCGCGGGGCCAATCTGGGAGGATCGCCATGACGCCAACGGCGCACGAACTGCATCCGGCTCCCGCGCTGGAGCCCGGCAGGACCATCCTCGAATTGCGTGGGCTGGAAAAGCGTTATCCCGGCACTCATGCCTTGAAGCCGGTGGACCTTGCCTTCAAGGCAAGCGAGATCCACGCCATCGTCGGCGAGAACGGCGCCGGCAAATCCACGCTCATCAAGCTTTTGACCGGCGTCATGCCGCGCACCTCCGGAGAAGTGATCTGGGAGGGTCAACCGGCTGCACTGGCGACCCCGCATGAGGCGATGGCGCTCGGCATCAACGCCGTCCACCAGGAAGTCGTGCTCTGCCGTCACCTCACGGTCGCCGCCAACATGTTCCTCGGCGAGGAGAATTCGCGCTTCGGCATCCTGCAGCAGCGCGCCATGGTCAAGGAAGCGCAGAAGATCATCGATGATCTCGGCTTCGACTTGCCGGCGCATGTCACATTGGGCGATCTGACCATCGGCCAGCAGCAGTTGATCGCCGCCGCCCGCGCCACCGTGCGTGGCACCAAATTCCTGATCTTCGACGAGCCGACCGCCTACCTGACCCGCAAGGAGGCCGACCAGCTCTTCACCTTGATCCGCCGCCTGAAGACCGAGGGCGTGACGATCATCTATATCAGCCACCGCATGGAGGAAGTGTTCGAGCTCGCCGATCGTGTTTCGGTGCTGCGCGACGGCACACTGGTCGGCACCAGGAACATCAGCGAGACCAACGATGCAGAACTCGTCAAGCTGATGATCAACCGCTCGATCGAACAAATCTACCACAAGGAGCATTTCACTCCCGGTGCGGCGATCATCGAGGCCAGGAACCTCTCGGGCAAGGGCTTCGAAAACGTGTCGATGACGGTCCGTGCCGGCGAGATCGTCGGGCTCTACGGCCTGATCGGCGCCGGGCGCAGCGAATTCGTCACCACGCTCTACGGCCGGCACAAGAAGTCGGCCGGCCAGGTCCTGTGGCAAGGCAAGGATGTCCAAATCAACTCCGAGCATGACGCGATCAAGCTCGGCATGGCGCTGGCGCCGGAAAGCCGCCGCGACCAGGGTCTCTGCCTCAATTTGCCGGTTGGCCTCAACCTCAACCTGCCGATCTACAAGCGCATCTCCAGCAATTTGTTGATCTCGAACGCGAAAGAGAAGGCCGAGGCCGACCGCCAGATTGCTGGCCTCAGGATCAAGACTCCGACGCGCCATGCGTTGGCTTCCAGCCTGTCCGGCGGCAACCAGCAGAAGATCGTTATCGGCAAATGGCTGGCGCACGGCGCCAAGCTGTTCATCTTCGACGAGCCGACGGTTGGCGTCGATGTCGGCACCAAGGCCGAAATCTACCGCCTGTTCAGCGCGCTCTTGTCGAAGGGCGCCGGCATCATCCTGATCTCGTCCTATTTGCCGGAGGTCTATGAACTGGCCGACACGCTGCACGTGTTCCGCCGCGGCAAGCTGGTGGCCACGCACGGGTTCCACACCGCCGATCACGAGGACATTCTCACACAGGCGCTCGCCGAGAAACAAGAAAAGCTGGGAGGAAAGACATGAGCACCGAGGCGATTCCTGCCGAAAAACCGAAGCGCAATTACAACGCCCTGTTCGGACTGACGCTGCTGGCGCTGCTGGTGCTGCTGTGGGTCATCCTGTCGTTGTCCACATCGAGCTTCGCGTCGGCCAACAACATCTCGAACCTGCTGCGTCAGGGTTCGATGATCGCCATTTTGGCTGTCGGCCAGACCTTCGTCATCATCACCGGCGGCATCGATCTGTCCGTCGGCGCGGTGGTCGGCTTCGCAACCGTCATCGCCGCGATGCTGATCAATGCCGGCGTCCCGGTCTTCCTCGCCATCCTGCTCACCTTGCTGGTCGGCGTCGCCATCGGCCTCTTCCATGGTTTTGGCATCGTCAAGATGGGCCTGCCGCCCTTCATCATCACGCTGGCGACCCTGACGTCGCTGCGCGGCATTGGCCTCTTGATGACCAACGGCAATTCGATTTCGATCAACAATGATGCTTTCCAGGAATTCTCGCGCAACTCCTTCCTCGGCGTTCCCAATCTGTTCTGGATGGTCCTGCTGGTCGGCATACCCGCCTATGTCTTCCTGCATCACAGCCGCTGGGGCCGGTACCTGTTCTCGGTCGGGTCGAACGCCGAGGCCTCGCGCCTGTCCGGCGTCAACGTCCAGCGCACCATCTTCATGGCCTACACGCTGTCGGGTCTCTGCGCGGCCTTCGTCGGCGTGCTCTTGGCTTCGCGCATCGGCATCGGCAATCCGACGCAGGCCGAAGGCTGGGAATTACAGGCGATCGCCTCGTCGGTGATCGGCGGCACCTCCCTGTTCGGCGCGGTCGGCTCGGTGCACGGGCCGCTGCTCGGCGCCTTCATTCTCGCCACCATCAACAACGGCGCCAACCTGCTCAACGTCAACGCCTTCTGGCAGCGTGTCATCACCGGCGTGCTGATCATCGTCATTGTCTATTTCGACGGCCTGCGCCGCCGCGGCGGCAAGTAGTCAACGAGCCGAAAAACGATCTCCGGCCCGGTATCAAAACGGGCCGGCGTTTTCGTAAACCCAAAATGGACTGAAACATGAAAGCCGTCGTCTGCCGCTCGCCCGGCGAACTCATTCTGGAAGACCGTCCGGCTCCCGGCTCGCCGCCTCCCGGCTGGGCGCTGGTGGCGGTCAGCCATGTCGGCATCTGCGGCACCGACTACCATATCTTCGAGGGCAAGCACCCGTTCCTCGCCTACCCCCGCATCATGGGCCATGAGGTGTCTGGCACCGTCGTCGAAGTCGGCGAAGGAGTCGGGCTTGCGGTCGGCGAACCGGTCATCATCAACCCGTATCTCTCCTGCGGCAAATGCATCGCCTGCCGGCATGGCAAACCAAATTGCTGTGTCAGGATCGAAGTGCTCGGCGTGCATCGCGACGGCGCCATGTGCGAACAGATCCTGGTGCCGGCTGAGAATCTCTATCCCACAAATGGTCTGTCGCTCGCCGACGCCGCCGCCGTCGAATTCCTGGCCATCGGCGCGCATGCCGTGCGCCGCGCGCGTTCCGAGCCCGGTGCACGCACGCTGGTCATCGGCGCCGGCCCGATCGGGCTTGGCACCGCCATCTTCGCACGCATTGCCGGGCTCGAGGTGACACTTCTCGACATGAGCTCCGAAAGACTGGTCTTCGCGGCGAGTGAGCTCGGCTTTTCGATTCTCGACGGCTCGCAAACACCCGTGTCCGATCTGGTGCGTGATGCGACCGGCGGCGAAGGCTTCGACGTGGTCTTCGACGCCACCGGCAACACGCGATCGGTGCAATCGGCCTTCGCCCATGTCGCGCATGGCGGAGCGCTGGTGCTGGTCAGTGTCGTCAAGGACGACATCGTCTTTTCCGATCCTGAATTCCACAAGCGCGAAATGACATTGGTCGGCAGCCGCAATGCGTTGCGCGCCGACTTCGATCATGTCGCCGCCTCGATCCGCAATGGTGCTGTGCCGCTGGCCAAGCTCGTCACCCACCGCACCACGCTGGCCGATACGCCAGGGGATCTCGCACGCTGGGCACACGAGAAGTCGGGCCTGATAAAGGCCGTGATCGAGATCGGATAGCCGGGGCGTTATAGCGCCGAGAGCTTCAGCTCCACTCGCTCGGCCGGAAAACGCGATTCGGAAAACTGGATTGGCTGGCCGTCGGGCGTGACGTTGACCGCCACTGTCACCAGCACGATGGCGCCCGGCTGCAGATCGAGATCGGCGAGATCGGCGGCGTCCGCATGGCGCGCGGACAGCGAGGTCGATTGCCTGAGATAGTCGTCGATACCGAAACGAGCGAGCGACGCGGTGATCGAACCGGTTTGCGCCATCGCCTTGTCGATGCCGGCAAAGCGCTTCGCCTCGAACCATGCGGCAGCGCGCGACACCGGCCGTCCGTCGGCCTCGCCGCGCGTTTCCAGCCGGATTACCTCGGCACCCCGGGCAAGGCCAAGCCCCTCGGCAACGCGCTGGCTGGCAGGCTCGACCGAGAAAGCAAGCAGCACGATGTGCCGTTCCGAGGTCTGCCCCTGCAGCCCCGCAGAGAAGCGCGTGCGCGCGCCGATCGGATAGGACAGCCGCTTGCGCGACAAGACGAACGTGCCGCGCCCCTGTTCGGCCCGCAATACGCCCTCCTGTACGAGGGCCGATATGGCGCTACGCACGGTGTGACGATTGACGCCGTAGCGCTCCGCCAGCGCGACCTCGGGCGGCAGCGCGGCATTTTCGGCGAAATCGCCAATGGCAATCGCTTGCAGGATCCTGTCGGCGATCTGGCGCCAAAGTGAGACGCCGCTGCGCCGCTCGATGGTATCGGCCGCTTGCCCGGTCATGTTTTTGCCTCCCGGCCTGTCACGCACCCGTCATGGACTCGCGCTAGGTAATATGTATAATTTGTATAGTTGTCTATATCAATAGACAAATTTAGAGGAAAGTTGGCGATGCGAGGACAGGAAGCCCGCGACCAGGCCGAGCGCAAGGCCGCCATGGCCACCTTGGCGCAATCGAGCGGCGACGACATCGTGCGGCTCTGGAACGAGGCCGGCCTGCCTTCGCAAGCCGAGCTGCTGCGCGGCCCCGAGACCGGCCTGGTCACGCTGCGTGGCCGCATCGGCGGCGGCGGCGCCCCCTTCAATGTCGGCGAGGCGACCGTCACGCGTGCCACCGTCCGGCTGCCATCCGGGCAGGTCGGCCATTGCTACGCGCTTGGCCGCGACAAGCAGAAGGCGAAGCTGGCAGCCATCGCCGACGCGCTCTGGCAGGACCCTGCCCGCCGCACCGAGGTCGAGACCAGGCTCATTGCGCCCTTGCGCTCGGCTCTGACCGCTGCCCACGAAAAACGCCGCGCCGAGACGGCGGCGACGAAAGTGGATTTCTTCACCATGGTTCGCGGAGAAGATTGATGGATATCGCGGCACAATCGATCGAGGGCGGTTTCGCCGATCCGGTCTTCAACGCCCAGACCGTGTTTCGGGCCGTCATGGATGCCATGGCGCGGCCAGGCAGCGTCCAGCCCTTACCGGCCCTGGCCCGCCCGCCGGCGCCGCTCTCGGCGACATCGGGCGCCGTAGCACTGGCGCTGTGCGACAACGACACGCCGCTCTGGCTCGACCCGGCCCTCCATGCGTCCCCCGCGATCAGGTCCTGGCTTGGCTTCCACACCGGTGCGCCGCTGGCCAATACATCGGCCGATGCGCATTTCGCGTTTATTGCCACACCGGCCGAGATGATGGCGCTCGACGGTTTTTCGCAGGGCACGCAGGATTATCCCGACCGCTCGACGACGCTGATCCTGCAGGTCGGCGACCTCGCTTCAGGGTCCCTGCTGTTGCTCGAAGGCCCCGGCATCGAAACCAGCGCCGCGATCGCGCCGGCGCAGATGCCGCGTCACTTCGTCGAGCAGTGGAAGCAAAACAACAAGCGCTTTCCGCGCGGCGTCGACATCATCCTCGCCACATCGGACGGCATAGCCTGCCTGCCGCGCACGACGCGCATCAAGACTAGGGAGGCTTGAAGAATGTATGTCGCGGTAAAAGGCGGCGAAGCCGCAATTGCCAACGCTCACAGCCTGCTTGCCGACCGCCGGCGTGGCGACCGCTCGGTGCCGGCATTGCGCCTCGACCAGATCGTCGAACAGCTGGCGCTCGGCGTCGACCGGGTGATGAGCGAAGGCTCGCTCTATGACCGTGAATTGGCGGCACTCGCTATCGTCCAGGCGCGGGGCGACATGATCGAGGCGATCTTCCTGGTGCGCGCCTACCGCACCACGCTGCCGCGCTTCGGCTATTCCAGACCGATCGACACCGGCACAATGCTGGTCGAGCGGCGTGTGTCGGCGACCTACAAGGACCTGCCCGGCGGCCAGTTGCTTGGTCCCACCTTCGACTACACGCACCGCCTGCTCGACCCTGAGCTCGCCGCCGGTGCCGATGTCGCCGAGCCCTTGCGGCGCGAGACGGAAGCCCAGGCGATGCCGCGTGTCTCGGCGATCCTTGCCCGCGAAGGCCTGATCGAGCCCGATGGCGACATGCCTGGGGATCATGTCCCCGGCGACATCACCCGCGAGCCGCTGGAATTCCCGATGGCGCGCGACATCCGCCTGCAGGCACTGTCGCGCGGCGACGAGGGTTTTCTGCTGGCGCTCGGCTATTCCACCCAGCGCGGCTATGCCCGCAACCATCCATTCGTCGGCGAGATCCGCATCGGCGAGGTCGAGCTGGAGCTCGACGTTCCCGAACTGCCCTTCGCGGTGCCGCTCGGCACGGTGCGCGTCACCGAATGCCAGATGGTCAACCAGTTCAAGGGCTCGGCCAAGGCGCCGCCGCAATTCACCCGTGGCTACGGTCTCGTCTTCGGCCAGAGCGAGCGCAAGGCGATGGCCATGGCGCTCTGCGACCGGGCGCTGCGCGCCTCCGAACTCGGTGAGGACGTCGTTGCCGCCGCGCAGGACGAGGAGTTCGTCATCTCGCACTCGGACAATGTCCAGGCCACCGGCTTCGTCGAGCACCTGAAGCTGCCGCACTATGTCGACTTCCAGGCCGAGCTCGACCTCGTGCGCCGTATGCGCGCCGAATATGAGGCCCGCGAAAATCCAGCAAAGGCGGAAGAAAAGAAGGAGGCTGCGGAATGACCGCGCAATCCACCGACATCGCCACCTACAACTTCGCCTATCTCGACGAACAAACCAAGCGGATGATCCGCCGCGCGATCCTCAAGGGCATCGCCATCCCCGGCTACCAGGTGCCCTTCGCCTCGCGCGAAATGCCGATGCCTTATGGCTGGGGCACCGGCGGCGTGCAGGTCACGGCATCGATCATCGGCCCCGACGACGTGCTGAAGGTCATCGACCAGGGTGCCGACGACACCACCAATGCCGTATCGATCCGCGCCTTCTTCAAGAAAGTCGCTAACGTCGCGGTGACCACCGATACCGCTACCGCCACCATCATCCAGACCCGTCACCGCATTCCCGAGCACCCGCTCAACGCGGGCCAGGTGCTGGTCTACCAGGTGCCGATCCCCGAACCGCTGCGCTTCCTCGAGCCGCGCGAGACCGAAACGCGGAAAATGCATGCGCTGGAGGAATACGGCCTCATGCATGTGAAGCTCTATGAGGACATCGCCAAGCACGGCCGCATCGCCACAACCTATGCCTATCCGGTCAAGGTCGAGGGCCGCTATGTCATGGACCCGTCGCCGACGCCGAAATTCGACAATCCCAAGATGCATCGCTCGCCGGCCCTGCAGCTGTTCGGCGCCGGCCGCGAAAAGCGCATCTACGCCGTGCCGCCCTTCACCGATGTGGTGAGCCTCGACTTCGAGGATCATCCGTTCGAGGTGCAGACTTTCGACCAGCCCTGCGCGCTGTGCGCGGCCGAAAATGTCTATCTCGACGAGGTCATCCTCGACGACCATGGCGGCCACATGTTCGTCTGCTCGGACACCGATTACTGCGAGAAGCGGCGTGAAGAGGGCCATCGCGGCCACCTTGCTCCCGAAACCCATCTTGCCCCAGAAAATTTGGAGCCGGCGCAATGACCGACGAACCGCTGCTGCGCGTTTCGGCGCTCTCCAAGTTCTACGGCTCGCGGGTCGGCTGCGACAACGTCACTTTCGACCTGTGGCCGGGCGAAGTCCTGGCTGTCGTCGGTGAATCCGGTTCCGGCAAGACGACGCTGCTCAACTGCCTGTCGACGCGGCTGCTGCCCTCCTCCGGCACCGCCAGCTACCGCATGCGCGACGGCCAGTTTCGCGAGCTCTACCGCATGAGCGAGGCCGAGCGCCGCTTCCTGATGCGCACCGACTGGGGCTTTGTCCACCAGAACCCGGCAGATGGCCTGCGCATGACGGTCTCGGCCGGCGCCAATGTCGGCGAGCGTCTGATGGCGGTCGGCGACCGTCACTACGGCAAGATCCGCGCTACCGCGGTCGACTGGCTGTCGCGCGTCGAGATCGAGGAAGACCGCATCGACGACGAACCGCGCGCCTTTTCCGGCGGCATGCGTCAGCGGCTGCAGATCGCCCGCAATCTCGTCACCGGGCCACGGCTGGTGTTCATGGATGAGCCTACCGGTGGCCTTGATGTCTCGGTGCAGGCCCGCCTGCTCGACCTGTTGCGCGGGCTGGTCACCGACCTTGGCCTTGCCGCGATCGTCGTCACCCACGACCTCGCCGTGGCGCGGCTCCTGTCGCAGCGCATGATGGTGATGAAGGACGGCCGCGTCGTCGAAAGCGGCCTCACCGACCGCGTCCTCGACGACCCGCGCGCGCCGTACACGCAATTGCTCGTTTCCTCGATTTTGCAGGTGTGATGATGGCGCGTGCACGCCCGCCGACGATTGACGATTGGAGAACCTTCTGATGCCGACGCCTCTCGTTGTCTCCGATGTCGCCAAAAGCTTCACCATGCATCTGCGCGACGGCATCAAATTGCCCATCGTCGCGGGTGTTTCGTTCTCGATCAAAGCCGGAGAATGCACCGTGCTCGGCGGTCCGTCCGGTGCCGGCAAAAGCTCGATTCTGAAGATGCTCTACGGCAACTACGCCGTCGACGAAGGCCAGATCATCGTCACGCACGAGGATGGGTTGATCGATCTCGCCCATGCCAGCCCACGCACCGTGCTTGCCGTGCGCCGGCAAACGATCGGCTATGTCAGCCAATTCCTGCGCACCGTGCCGCGCGTCTCGGCTCTCGATGTCGTCGCCGAACCACTGGTTGAACGCGGCGAGGAGCGCGAGGCAGCCCGGGCCAAGGCATGCTCCTTGCTGGCCCAGCTCAACCTGCCGGAAAAACTCTGGATGCTGCCGCCGGCAACCTTCTCGGGCGGCGAGCAGCAGCGCGTCAACATCGCGCGCGGTTTCATCACCGAACATCCGATCCTGCTGCTCGACGAGCCGACCGCATCGCTCGACGCGACCAATCGCGACGTGGTGATCGAACTCATCGCCGCCAAAAAGGCGGCAGGCGTCGCCTTGCTCGGCATCTTCCATGACCACGAAGTGCGCGAGGCGGTGGCCGACCGCATCATCGACGTCACCGCCTTCGCTCCGGGAAAACTCGCCGCATGACCAGGAAATTGTCGGAAACGCCGCTGGTCCACCCGACAGCGGAGGTGCACAACTCGACGCTCGGCCGCTGGACCGAGATCGCCGACCGCAGCCGGGTCTCGGAAAGCGAACTCGGCGACTATTCCTACATGATGCAGGACTGCGCCGTCTGGTGCGCGACGATCGGCAAGTTCGCCAACATCGCGGCCAGCGTGCGCCTCAACGCCACCAACCACCCGACATGGCGGCCGACGCTGCACCATTTCACCTACCGTGCCTCCGACTATTGGGACGACGCCGAGCACGAGAGCGAATTCTTCGCTCAGCGCCGCGCCAAACGCGTCACCATCGGCCACGACACCTGGCTCGGCCACGGCTCGACCGTCCTGCCCGGTGTCACCGTTGGCGATGGTGCTGCGGTCGGCGCTGGCGCGGTCGTCTCGAAGGACGTCGCGCCCTACACCATCGTTGCCGGCGTGCCGGCCAAACCGATCCGCGAGCGCTTCGACCGCCGCACCGCCGAGCGCTACCAGGCGCTTGCCTGGTGGGACTGGGACCATGCCAGGCTGCGTGCCTCGCTCGACGACTTCCGCGAGCTGTCGGCCCAGGCGTTCCTGGAGAAATACGGGGGATAGAGCAGTTCCAGAAAAAGTGGGATATAGCCCTCACATCGACGTCATGAACGACTCTGTTTCATATCCTTGACACATCACCGGGGCAGGACGCGGGTTCCAAGGAGATCGCCATGCTCGACACCGTCAGACCCTCGCTCGCCGGATTCTTTGCCGGCTCCAATCCGACGCCGCCGGCGCATCTCGGCACGCGCTACGACGCGTCAGGCAACTTTCTCCTCGAGCCCGGCAACACCGTCGTCAGCCATCTGGTCAGCGGCTCGCCATCCGAAGCCGTGGTGCTCGCTGTGCGCGATCGGATGATGGCGATGTCGGATGCCGACCGCCTTGCCTTCACGCCTGTCTCCAGCCTGCACATGACGCTGTTCCAGGGCATCATCGAATATCGCCGCCGCTTGCCTTACTGGCCACGGGACGTGCCGCTCGACACCGGCATCGACGCCATGACCCGCCTCTATCTGGAGCGCCTGAAGGGTTTCCAGGGTGCCGGTCCATTCAACATCAAGGTCGTCGAGATCGTGCCTACCGGCCTCACCGTTGCCGGCGCGACCGCCGAGGATGTGCGCATCATGCGTGAATGGCGCGATGCGCTGGCCGTGCCATTCGGCTACCGGCACTCCGATCACGACAATTACGTCTTTCACATCACCTTCGCTTATCAGATCCAGCGTCTTGCCGACGACAGGGCCGCCGCATGGCAGACGCTGTTCGACGAATGCCTGGCGCTTTTCGCGCGGCAGGCGCCGGTGATCGAGATCAAGGCTCCAGCCTTCTGCGCATTCCGCGACATGGAGCATTTCGAGGAATTGCTGGTGCTCGGCTGATCGCCGGCAGGACGCCGGCCGTCATATCTGTGGAGCGTAACAAAACTGACATGCTGGCGACACGGCAGGTTCATGTGGCTGCGTTAGGCGAGTGCCTGACGATCAATATGGACCGGACTGGAACCAGCCCATGTCAGCAAGCTCTGCCACGCTCGAAATTCGCGGTGTCAGCCGACGATTTGGCAAGAACACCGCCGTCAGCGACGTCAACATCTCGATCCCGCAGGGGCAGATGGTCGGCGTCATCGGTCGTTCGGGAGCAGGCAAGTCGACGCTTCTTCGCATGATCAACCGTCTTGTCGACCCCAGCCAAGGGTCGATTTTTTTTGACGGCGCCGAGGTCTCCCGCCTTCGCGGGTCGCCGTTACGGCGTTGGCAGCGCGACTGCGCCATGATCTTCCAGCAGTTCAACCTGGTGCCGCGCCTCGATGTGCTCACCAACGTGCTGCTTGGCAAATTGAACCACCGTTCGACCTTGTCCAACCTTCTCGGCATGTTCTCCCGTGCCGAATGCGCCGAGGCGGTCGCCGCGCTCGAGCGGCTAGACATCGCCCGTACGGCACTTCAACCCGCCGGCACCCTGTCGGGCGGTCAGCAGCAGCGCGTCGCGATTGCCCGTGCCCTGATGCAGCAGCCCAGGGTGATCCTCGCCGACGAGCCGATCGCCTCGCTCGACCCGCTCAACGCCAAGGTGGTGATGGATTCGCTGCAGGACATCAATCTGCGCGAAGGCATCACCGTCGTCACCAACCTGCACACGCTCGATACCGCCCGCACCTATTGCAACCGCATCATCGGCATGGCCGCCGGCAAGGTCGTCTTCGACGGACCGCCCGAAGAGCTCAACCGCGAAGCGGTGCGTCTAGTCTATGGCGCCGACAGCAATGGCGGTGAGATATCGGAGGTCATCACCTCCACCAGCGTTGCCTTCAAGCAGAAGATCGCCGCATCCGCCGGACCGCTCGAACCCGCATTCCCGGGATACTGAGCCCATTACGGGCATAGCGAGCAGCCTGGATCGTCCGCCCGCGTCAAGGGCACTTGTCAAGATCAAGAACGCTGCCGGCGCGGGGCCGGAACCTACAGGAGAGATAGCAAATGTTCAGGAAGATGGTTTTCGGTGCCGTTTCGGTGCTCGCCATGGCCACCAGCATGGCCCACGCCGCCGATATGAAGGAATTTCGCGTCGGCATTCTCGGCGGCGAAAACGAAACCGACCGGCTGCGTAACTACCAGTGCCTGGCCGACCACCTGAAGGCCGAGTTCGGCTTCGAGAAGGTTTCGCTGTTCCCCGCCGCCGACTATGACGGCGTTATCCAAGGCCTGCTCGGCGGCACGCTCGACTTCGCCGAACTCGGCGCTTCCGGCTACGCCAGCGTCTATCTGAAGGATCCGAAGGCGGTTACCCCGATCCTCACCACCAAGCAGACCGACGGCTCCACCGGCTACTATTCGATCGGGCTGGCGCTGAAGACGTCGGGGATCACCGACATCAAGTCGGCCAAGGGCAAGAAGCTCGGCTATGCCGATCCGGATTCGACCTCCGGCTACCTGATCCCGCTGACCCAGATTCCGAAGACCACCGGCGCCTCGAACGAAACCTTCTTCGCCTCGACCCAGTTCAATGGCGGCCACGAAAACAACGTTCTGGCCGTGCGTGACGGCAAGGTCGATGTTGCGGTCGACGATTCCTCGGGCATCGGCGACTTCAAGAACGGCTACACCTCCGGCACATTCCACAAGGAAGTCGCCAAGGGCGCCGTTGACCCCAACGACTTCGTCGAAGTCTGGCGCTCCGGCCTGATCCCGAATGGCCCGCTTGTCGTGCGCACCGCGATCGGCGACGACATGACCGCCAAGCTGGCCGCCTTCTTCACCGACCTGCCCAAGAAGGACAAGGCTTGCTTCGAAGGCGTCGAAGGCGGCGATTTCACCGGCTATGTTCCGGTGAAGCCGGACTTCTACAGCGTCATCGTCGAAGCCCGTAAGGCAGCCATCGGCGGCTAACGGCGAAATCGCAAAAGGGCGGTATCTCAGGTACCGCCCTTTTTGCATCTCCGATCATGACCCTTTCCGTGACAGCCTCCTCCGGCGCCACCCATCAGACGGCCGATGCCTGGCGACGCCAGACGTCGCTGCGCCGGCTCTATACAGTGCTCGGCGTCGGACTGCTGCTTGCCGCGATGCTCTCCAGCATGTGGTTCGCCGACGACGCCAATGCCGGGCACTTCTTCGACCGGCTGCCGCACATTCTGGATTTCCTGAGCTGGCTGGTCCCGAAGGACTGGAACGACGTCTGGCGGGCGCTGTTCGATATCGCCTCGCCGCATGACACCGGCACCCAGGAATTCAACTTCCCGCTCGGCCGCGTCCACGTCTGGGGCGGTTTCTACATCCCCGAATATTTCGAGCTGATGCTGACCACCGTGAACGTGGCGCTGGTCTCGACCTTCATCGGCTTTGTTTTCGCGGTGCCTTTTTCATTCATCGCGGCGCGCAACCTGACGCCCCATCCGGCACTGAGGCTGGTGGTCAAGCGCTTCATGGAATTGCTGCGCGCCTTTCCCGAGATCGTCATCGCCGGCCTCTTCGCGGCAATCGTCTCGACCGGTCCGATCGCCGCCATCATCGCCATCGGCCTGCATTCGATCGGCGCACTCGGCAAGCTGTTCTACGAGATCAACGAGAACATCGACATGCGTGCGGAGGAAGGCCTGCGCGCCGTCGGCGCCAACTGGTTCGAGCGGGTGCGCTTCGCCGCCCTGCCGCAGGTGTTGCCCAATTTCGTGTCCTATACGCTGCTCCGGGTCGAGATCAACGTGCGGGCCTCCACCATCATCGGCGCCGTCGGCGGGGGTGGCATCGGCGAAGAACTGAAGCTGTCCATCTCGCGCGGCTTCGGCGCCAAGACGCTGGCGCTGGTGCTGCTGCTGTTCACGACTATCTTCATCATCGACCAGTTTTCCGCCTGGCTTCGTCGCAAGCTGGTCGGCGAACAAGCCTTTATGATGGGGGCGTAAATCATGGCGAACATGACCGCCGAGGAGATTCTGTCGATCGAGACGCGCCATCCACAGGTGTTCCGACGCCCGGCATACAAGCGCTTTGGTCCGCTGCTCCTGTTCGTCGGCACTCTCCTCTATCTGATCTATGCCTTGTGGTTCTTCAGCCTGCCGCAGGTGCTGCGGGAATCGCATTGGGAGCGCCTCCCGCTCTTCCTGACACAATGGATCAGCTACGATCTGCAACCGGAATTCCGTCTCGACCAGCCGGAGATCACGCCCAAATATCCGCGTTTCTCGGCGCTGGGCGACAATCCCAATCCGGATTGGGTGATCAAGAATGCCGACGGGTCCTTCACCGTGCGGATCGACGGCCAGGCCAAATCCGTCACATTCGACAAGACCTACGCGACGATTGTCGCTCATGGCCAGACGGTGCCGGTGGCGCTGACCAGCGGCAAGCCGGTGATCACGGGTCCGGTGCCGGACTGGATCACCGCGCATGACGACGAGGTGGTGGCCAAGATGGGCTTCGCCGGCGAGGTGCGCGTCACCGTAGACCGCGTCAAGGTGCGAAAGCGCTTCCTCGGCTGGGCGAACTTCGTCTTCGACACGCGCTCACCCTTCTTCGGCAAATCAGCGTGGGAAGTGATCTCGTTGGTCATCTCGGGACCAGAGCTGAAACCAGGTACCACCAACCTCGCACTGGCCGGCGACAACATCTGGAACAACGCCCAGTGGCAGCATGGCGACGTCTGGACGAAGCTCTTGCAGACCATCGTCATGGCTTTCCTCGGCACGCTGCTCGGCGGCATCGTCGCCTTCCCACTTGCCTTCTTCGCGGCGCGCAACATCACGCCGAGTGGCATGCTCAGCCAGGTGCTCAAGCGCTTCTTCGACTTCATGCGCTCGGTCGACATGCTGATCTGGGCGCTTTTCTTCACCCGCGCCTTCGGCCCCGGCCCGCTGGCGGGAAGTGCCGCGATCTTCTTCACCGAGATCGGCACCCTCGGCAAAGTCTATTCGGAAGGTCTGGAGAACATCGACGACAAGCCACGTGAAGGGGTGCTTTCCACCGGCGCCAACGGCATCCTGGTGCAGCGCTACGGCGTGATGCCCGAAGTGATCCCGGTCTTCATCAGCCAGACGCTTTACCAGTGGGAATCCAACACCCGCGGCGCCACCATCATCGGCGCCGTCGGCGCCGGCGGCATCGGCCTGAAACTGTGGGAAGCGATGCGCACCAATTCCAACTGGGCCAACGTCTTCTACATGGTGCTGCTGACCCTGCTCGTCGTCTTCATTTTCGACAACATATCCAACTTCCTGCGCCGTAGGCTGAGCCGGACGATTCACGACTACAACAGGATCCAGGCCAAGCAGGGGTAGCCTTGTGACGCAGAAGCGCAAGCTTCGTCTCGCCCGGCGCCAAAGGGTCGACCCCCACTCCGTCGAGCTTCGCTCGACACCTCTCCCCCGAGCGACGGGGTAGAGGAAAGGCGCCAAGCTGTCCGGGCCGGCGCCTGTCCTCCTGGGCTGAGGCTTTCTTCCTTTCCCGAGCCACCAGGCTCCCTTTCCTCTCCCTCCGGAGGGGGGAGAGGTGGCTCGGCGAAGCCGAGACGGAGTGGGGGAACCACCTTGCAACCGCCGCGAACGCAAATGGAAAATGCACCAGGCGCAGGGCTTCCTAAGCCGCCTTCTTCCACCCATTCCTGATATGCTTGTACCCCTCCCGGTACACTGCTTCCGGCGTCTCGGAAAAATCCCGCCACACCTTGGTCGCAGCCGCCAATTCCTTCAGCGAGCGGCCGAACGCCTCGATGGTCAGCCAGTCGTCGTAGCCGCTCTTGCGGATCGCCGCGAAGGTTTCTTTCCACGGAATGTTGCCGCGCCCCGGCACGCCGCGATCGTTCTCCGATATGTGGATATGCACGACGTTCCTGCGGTGCTTCGTATAGGCGCCGATCGGGTCGGCCTCCTCGATATTGGCGTGGAAAGTGTCGTACATCGCCCTGATGTACGGCCGGTCGATGGCGTCGATGTGCTCAGACAGGTCGGCCATCGTGTTGAGGAGATAGCATTCGAAGCGGTTCAGCGCCTCGAGCCCGATGGTGACGTTGCGATTGCCGGCATGGTCGCCGATGGCGCGCTGCGAGACGACCGAGCGCTTTTTCTCGGCGGCAGTCGGTCCGGACCCGGAAAAGGCGCCAAGGGTCGAATGCAGCGGTCCGCTCAGCGTGCTGGCGCCAAGCGCATCGGCGCAATCGATGGCCCATTTCATGTAATCGACACCAGCCTTGCGCGTTGCCGCATCGGCCGCGATCAGGTTCATCGCTGGATCGCCGATCGCCGAGACTGCGGTCCGCTCCAGCCCGATCCGGTCCAGCAGTTCTCCCAGTTTCCTGTAGTCGTCCGGCGTGCCGGCGAAGATCGGGATTTCGACGCCGTCAAAGCCGGTTGCCTTGATGTCGCGAAGCAATGGCTCGTGCTTCTTCGACACCGCCGTCGTCCACAAGAACATGCACATGCCGATTTTCATCGACGCCCTCCCCCATTTTCCGCTGGCCAGGCGCTTCTTACAGCTTCGTCCACGCCCCATTCTTCTTCGACGACTTCACACAGGCCTCGATGAAAGCCATGCCTTCGATGCCGTCCTGAATGGTCGGGAAGACGACATCCTTTGCCGGCTTGCCGCCCTTCTTGCGTGCCGCGCGGATGGCGCGTGCCGCCTCCTGGTAAATATTGGCGAAACCTTCGAGATAGCCCTCGGGATGGCCTGACGGGACGCGGCTGACACGGCCCGCCACCGGCAGCGCGCCGGCGCCGTTGCGGGTGATCAATTGTTTCGGCTGGCCGAACGGCGTGTACCAGAGATAGTTGGGATCGGCCTGAACCCATTCCAGACCGCCCCTCGAACCGTAGATGCGCAGCTTCAGGCCGTTCTCATGACCAGGCGCCACCTGGCTTGCCCAGATCATGCCTTTTGCCGGATGCGTTTTTCCCGTCGGTTTGAAACGCAGCATGACATTGACATTGTCGTCGAGCAGCCTGCCCGGCACGAAGGCATCGAGATCGGCCGACAGGGTATCGAGCTCGAGCCCGGAGACGAAGCGGGCGAGGTTGTAGGCATGGGTGCCGATATCGCCGAGTGCGCCGCCGGCACCCGCCTGCTTGGGATCGCCCCGCCATGAGGCCTGCTTCTGGCCGGTGGCGGCGAGGTCCTCGGTCAGCCAGTCCTGCGGATATTCCGACTGCACGATGCGGATGTCGCCGAGCACGCCCTTGGCCACCATTTCGCGGGCCTGCCGCACCATCGGGTAGGCGGTATAATTGTGGGTGAGAACGAACACCTTGCCGGTCTTCTCGACTATCGCTGCGAGCTTCTTGGCTTCGGCCAGTGTCGTGGCCAGCGGCTTGTCGCAGATCACGTGGATGCCTGCCTCCAGGAAAGCCTTGGCTGCCGGCACATGCACGTTGTTGGGGGTGACGATGGCCACCGCCTCGATGCCATCCGGGCGCTTCGCCTCGGCCTTGGCCATTTCGGCGTAGGACGCATAGCTGCGTGAGGGATCGAGCCCGAGTTCTGCGGCCGAGGCTTTCGCACGCGCCGGGTCGGACGACAGGGCGCCGGCGACCAGCACGAAATCATTGTCCATGCGTGCCGCGATGCGGTGCACGGCGCCGATGAAAGCGCCTTGCCCGCCGCCAACCATGCCGTAGCGGATCGGGCCGCCTCCCGTTTCCGACTTCGATGCAGCAACCATGTTTTTCTCCCTCGTGTGAGATTCCCCTCCGCCGAGGGGAAGTGAAAGCCGTGTCAAATTCCCATCATGGCGCGCAGCAGCTTCTTGTCCGTGGTGCCGGCGGCGAAATCGTCGAATGCCTTCTCCGTCACCCGGATGATGTGATGCTGGATGAAGGGTGCCCCTTCGGCCGCGCCGTCCTCCGGATGCTTCAGGCAGCATTCCCATTCCAGCACCGCCCAGGAATCGTAATCGTACTGCGTCAGCTTGGAGAAGATGCCGCCGAAATCGACCTGCCCGTCACCGAGCGAACGGAAACGGCCAGCGCGGTTCGTCCAGCTCTGGTAACCGGAGTACACGCCCTGCCGTCCGGTCGGATTGAACTCGGCGTCCTTGACGTGGAAGGCCTTGATCCGCTCGTGATAGATGTCGATGAATTCGAGATAGTCGAGTTGCTGCAGCAGGAAATGCGAAGGGTCGTAATTGATGTTGCAGCGCTTGTGGCCACCGACCGCTTCGAGGAACATCTCGAAGGTTGCCCCGTCGAACACGTCCTCTGAAGGATGAATTTCGTAGCCGACATCGACACCATTGTCCTCATAGACGTCGAGGATCGGCTTCCAGCGCTTGCCGAGTTCGCCGAAGGCTTCCTCGATCAGTCCGGCGGGCCGCTGCGGAAAGGGATAAAGGTATGGGAAAGCCAGCGAGCCGGTGAACGACACCGATGCATTCAGCCCGAGATTGCGCGACGCCTTGGCGCCGAACTTCATCTGTTCGACGGCCCATTTCTGCCGCGCCTGCGGGTTGTTGTGCACCGAAGCTGGCGCGAATCCATCCATCTGCGCGTCATAGGCCGGATGCACCGCCACCAATTGCCCCTGCAGATGCGTCGACAGTTCAGTGATCTCGACGCCGGCGTCAGTGCAGGTGCCCTTCACCTCGTCGCAATAGGCCTTGGAGGACGCCGCCTTTTCGAGGTCGAACAGGCGCGCGTCCCAAGTTGGGATCTGCACGCCCTTGTAGCCGAGACCGGCAGCCCATTTGGTGATCGACGCCAGCGAATTGAACGGTGCGGCATCGCCCGCGAACTGCGCCAGAAACAGCCCAGGGCCCTTCATTGTCGTCGGCATCGGCATCCTCCTCGTTTTGTCACGACCAAGCATAGCGCCTGATGAAAGCAGGGCCAGTCACTTCGGTCTTTTCGCGTCGGACGCTCGGCCGACAATGCCATTCTGGTATGACCAAATAAGGCAATTTGGTCAAGTCCCGGAATGCGCCGAAAAGGCGCTCCGGACGCGCAAAATAATGGCACATATCGCAATGTAATCAACAAACTAACCCATCCTGGAAGTTGCGACACCACAGTTGTTGCCGTCTCGAGGAATTTGCTGTAGACCTAATTTCAGGCCCAATTGGTCGAACCAGTTTGCAGGAAAGTCTGGGGATGCCTTGGGGAGGAACCCTTGCGTCGTCTTTCGGCGATGCATGTCGCAGGCAAACCATACGGACGAATCTGGGAAGGACAAGCCATGCATCTTTCGACGCACAACTGGATGCGCGCGGAACCGCTTGAGACGACGCTCAAGCGCATCAAGAAATTCGGCTATGAGTCGATCGAGATTTCCGGCGAGCCCGCGCAGTACAAGACCAAGGAGACACGGGCGCTGCTGAAGGAGCATGGCATCCGCTGCTGGGGCGCGGTCACCTTGATGCTGGGTGAACGCAACCTTGCCGCCAGGAACCAGGGCCAGCGTGAGCGCTCCGTGCAATACGTCAAGGACGTGCTGACGATGGTCAGCGAACTCGACGGCGAGATCATCACGCTGGTTCCGGCAACCGTCGGCAAGGTGGTGCCGGACGGCACCGAGGAGGAGGAGTGGAAGTGGGTCGTCGATGCGACCCGCGAATGTTTCACCCACGCCAAGAAGGTCGGCGTCAAGATCGCTATCGAACCGCTCAACCGCTTCGAAACCTATCTGTTCAATCGCGGCGCCCAGGCGCTGGCGCTGGCCGATGCGGTCAGCCCCGAATGCGGCGTCTGCCTTGACGCCTATCATATCCACATGGAGGAATTTAACGTCCATGACGCCATCCGGCAGGTCGGAAAGCGCCTGTTCGACTTCCATGTCGCCGACAACAATCGCTTCGCCGCCGGGCTCGGCCAGATCGACTGGCCAAGGATCGTCGCGACCTTGAAGGAAGTCGGTTATGACGGCGCGCTGACCAATGAGTTCGTCGCCCCGGTCGACCGCACGCCGGCAGCACCCTATCCCGAAATGGTCGAGCGCCACCCGGTCGATATCTCGCCCGAGCAGCTGAAGTTCATCCAGGATCACGGCTCCAGCGTGCTCACCGAGAAATTCTACACCGACCAGATGCGCATCACCGCCGAAACGCTGTTGCCGCTGATCAAGTAGTCGACGCCTGGAATTTGCCTTCCGCCCTACCGGCGGCGGGCAGGGGAACAAAATGCGCATCAAGACAGTCCAGGCCTGGTGGGTCCGCGTGCCGATCGAAGCCGCGAAGCAGCATCGTAGCGACTTCGGCCAGGTGACGACCTTCGACGCCGCCATTCTGCGCATCGAAACCGGTGACGGGCTGGTCGGCTGGGGCGAAGGCAAGAACGCAGCTGGCAGCGCGGGCAGCTACGGCGCTCTCGTCCACATGCTGAACCACGAGGTCGGCCCGCAATTGATCGGCCGCGATCCGGCCGATATCGGCATCATCTGGGAGATGCTCTACAACGGCGTACGCCATGAGAGCGCCGCCCATGCCGGCCACGCCATGCCGCAACTGGCGCGGCGCGGCATGAGCATCGCCGCTATCAGCGCCGTCGACATCGCGCTCTGGGACATCCTTGGCAAGTCGCTGGGCCAGCCGGTCTGGCGATTGCTCGGCGGCCGCAAGGCCGATCGCATGCAGGCCTATGCCTCCGGCGGCTGGGCCTCCGCCGATGCCATCGGCGAGCAATTGAGATCCTACGTCGCCAGGGGCGGCTTCAAGGCGCTGAAGATGCGGGTGGGCGCCATGGATGGCGCGGCACACATTTCCGCCGCCCGCGTGCGCGCTGCGCGCCAGGCGCTCGGCCCCGACGTCGAGCTGATGGTCGATGCCCACGGCACCTATACGGTGGCGGAGGCCAAGCGCTTCATCTATCTCGTCGGCGATCTCGATCTCGCCTGGTTCGAGGAGCCTGTGATCGCCGACGACAAGCCGGGCATGGCCGAAGTGCGCACCGCCGGCGCGGTTCCGATCGCCACCGGCGAGAGCGAGGCGACGCGCTATGCCTTCCGCGACCTCGCCATGCTCAAGGCCGCCGACATCTTCCAGCCGGACCCGGCCTTCTGCGGCGGCATCAGCGAGGCGATGAAGATCGGCACCATCGCCAGCGCCTTCAATTTGCGCTTCGCGCCGCATCTTTGGGCCGGTGCGCCATGCTTCTTCGCCGGACTGCATGTCTGCGCCGCCTCGCCTTCGAGTTTCACGGTCGAATATTCGCTCGGCGCCAACCCGATGATCCACGATCTGATCGAAGAGACTGTCGAAGCAAGGGACGGCATGATAGCGATCCCGGAAAAGCCCGGATTGGGATTCACCATTTCGGAGCGATTCCTGGAGGCGCACGCGCAACGCAATTGACGATGAAAGAAAAGAACCTTCTCGCCGAACTCGCCGCCTATCTGTTCTCCCATTCGGACAAGGAGAGCGGCCGCACGCCGTCGGAACGCGAGCTGGCGGAGCATTTCGGCGTCAGCCGTGGCCAGATCCGCGAAGCGCTCGCCATCCTCGAAGCCATGCGCATTGTCGAGCGCCGCGCCAAATCGGGCATCTACATCGACACCAAGCAGGCAAGCGTCGAGGCGCTGGCACTGTTTGCGCGCGCCGGCCTGCCGCTCGATCCCTTGCAGATTTATGAAACGGTCGAGTTACGCAAGATCCATGAGATCAAGGCTGCCGAGCTTGCCTGCTCGCGCGCCACCGAGGAGAATTTCGAGCGCCTGCGCGAAATCCTCAGGGCATCGGAAGACCGCATCGCCGCGGGCGAAGGCCTGGCCAAGGAGGACCGCGAATTTCATCTGGAGATCGTGCGCGCCACCAAGAACAGCGTCTTCCACAACATCTGTAGCGTCTACTATCTGATGGGCGAGCAGCGCCTGCCGATCTACTTCAACGATCCCGAACGTAGCGTGCGCTCGCATGCCGAGCACGTGCAGATCTACGAGGCGCTGCTGCGCCGCGATGGCAATCTCGCCCAGGCGCTGATGAGCGCCCACCTCCAAGGCGCGGAAAGCTATTGGAAGGGCCTGATCGAGGGCGGTATGGCGGCTGTGCCCGCGGGCGCGACACTCGAAAAGGCCTGACCGTGACCCAGGCCAGGCCCAAGATCCTGTCGACCCATCCGCTGCATCCGCGCGCCACGGCCAGGCTCGCCGGCGCCGGTCAGCTCGTCATTGCCTCCGCGCTCGACGCCGCCACCTTGACCAGGGAGGCCAAGGACGCCGACATCGTCATTGTGCGGGCGCCACTGCCGCCGGCATTGTTCGAGGGAGCCTGGAAGCTGAGGGCCGCGATCCGCCATGGCGCCGGGCTCGACATGATCCCGATGGAAGCGGCCGCGGCAGCCGGCGTGCTCGTGGCCAACGTGCCGGCGGTCAATGCCCGCTCGGTCGCCGAACATGTCATGTTTACCGCGCTTGCACTGCTGCGGCAGTTCCGCAGGGTCGACCGCGACCTGCGTGCCAAGGGCTGGCTTGCCGGCCGCGAGCATGCCAATTCCAACATCGAACTCGCCGGCAAGACTCTCGGCATTGTCGGTCTCGGCGCCGTCGGGCAGGCCGTCGGCCATATCGCCGCGCACGGCTTCGACCTGAAAGTGGTGGCAACGACGCGCAGCATGCAGCCGGCGCCGGAAAAGGTCGGCTTCCTGTCGATCGACGCGCTGGTCGAGCAGAGCGACATCATCGTGCTCTGCTGCCCGCTGACGCCGGAGACCCGCGGCCTGATCAGCCGCGAACGCATCGCCCGCATGAAGCCCAACGCACTGCTGATCAACGTGTCGCGCGGGCCGGTCGTCGATGATGACGCGTTGATCGAGGCCTTGCGGGAGCGCCGCATCGGCGGCGCCGCGCTCGACGTTTTCACGACGCAGCCGCTGCCGCCAAATCATCCCTATTTCGGCTTCGACAATGTCGTCATCACCCCGCATATGGCGGGGATCACCGAGGAATCGATGATGCGCATGGGCGTCGGCGCGGCCAGCGAAGTCTTGCTGGTGCTGGCCGGCAAGCTGCCGGTCAATCTGCGCAATCCGGAAGTGGTCGATCATTACCGGCGACGGTTTCCGGCGCAGATATAGCATCGCGGTTTCGCCCCAATTCTCCGCGACGTTGAGGCCATGCCCGGTCTTCGCCTTGCATCTCTGATTGCCGCAACTTCCTCCATCTGCACCTTGCCGGCACTCGCTGCGGCCGAGAGCAGCTATGTCTATTGCGACAACGGGATGCGCTGCTTCAAGGCGCCCTGTCCATCGAGCAGCGCGCTCGATCTCGTCACCGGCACGATCATCAAGGGTGTGTCGATCGACACCAGCGGATTGCCGCAGGCCGACAAAGCGATAACCGATCAGTCACTGTTCATCGCGCTGATCCGCCACTGCGGCTCACTGCCGATCAACCACCCAGCAGCCCCTCCACTGACGCGGCGATACTCAGCAGACGACTGTCATGGCCATTGCGCGCCACGAGCATCAGTCCGGCAGGCAGCTTCATGCCTGGCATCGGCAACGAGATTGCGCAGAGGTCGAATTGGTTGGCGACCTGGGTGTTGCGCAAAAGCAGTCCTTCGATACGATCACGCAGTTCGGCATCCTCGGCCAGGGAAGCGATGGTCGGCGCCGTCACCGGCACGGTTGGTAGGGCCAGCACATCGATCGACGCCAGCCGCTCATCCATCGCGGCGGTAAGCGCGGCACGGCGGCGCAGCGCCCTGATATAGACCGGCGCCGGCAGCATCGCCGCCCGCGACAGCGGCCCGCTGACATGCGGGTCGACCGGCACCGATGCCCCTGTCGCCAACCAGTCGGCATGCACTTCCGCGCCCTCCATCGCCGCGATCGATCCGCGCTTGGTGGCCGCGCGCAGATCCGCGATCATGTCGTCGATCGGCAGATCCGCAATGCGTGCGCCAGCCTGTTCGATCCTGCCAAGACAATGCTCGAAGGCCGCGGCAATTTCGCCTTCCGTGTCGCCGAAGAGAACGCCGCGCGGAATGCCGATGCGAAGCCCGGCGAGTGGAATGGCCACCAACTCGTTCGGCTCCTCGCCGGCCATCACCGCGTCGGCGGCGGCGCATTGCGGGACGGTTCGGGCGAGCGGTCCGACCGAGTCCAACGTTCCCGAAAGCGGAAAGGCGCCGGAGAGCGGCACGCGCCGCGCTGTCGGCTTGAAACCGACGACACCATTGAGCGCCGCCGGAATACGGATCGAACCACCGGTGTCGGATCCGATCGAGATTTCGCTCGTCTCCTCGCCCACAGACACCCCGGCGCCCGAGGACGAACCACCTGGAATGCGGCTGGCATGAACGGCATTGCCTGGCGTGCCATAATGCATGTTGTCGCCGATCGCGGTGAAGGCGAATTCGGTCATGTTGGTCTTGCCGATAATGACGGCGCCGGCCTGGCGCAGCCTGCCGACGATGGTGGCATCGCGCATAGCGGGCGCGGCG
Organism: Mesorhizobium sp. B2-5-4; assembly: GCF_006441095.1. Lineage (NCBI taxonomy): Bacteria > Pseudomonadati > Pseudomonadota > Alphaproteobacteria > Hyphomicrobiales > Phyllobacteriaceae > Mesorhizobium > Mesorhizobium sp. B2-5-4. The sequence continues at coordinate 185,234 of NZ_VFUR01000010.1, forward strand.
GTCCTGCGCATCAGCGAACCGGCCGTGGTCGGCTCGCCGGCGACATCGAACAAATCCTTGATCGAGACAATGGTGCCGTCGAGCGGCCCGAGCGTCACGCCCACTCTTTTGCGGGCGTCGCTGGCATCAGCGGCAGCGCGCGCCGCTTCGGCATAGAGCTTCGTGAAGGCCTTCTCGTCGGCCGCGCGATAGGCAAGACGTGACAGGATGTTTTCGAGACGGTCGCGGATTGATTGCATGTCGATGTCGGACTCCGCCAGGATAGAAACGTCCTTAGGGCAACCAGCCGCTAAGCCTGCCGAAGGGATAACCCGGCCAGCGTGCCTTTGCACCTGCCAGCGATAGGAAGATACTGATGCTGTACAAAGGCAGCTGCCATTGCGGCAAGGTTGCGTTCGAGGTGGATGGCGAGCTTGAGGGCGTCGTGCGCTGCAATTGCTCGATCTGCGCCCGCAAGGGTGCGCTGCTATGGGCCGTGCCACGTGACAGGCTTACCCTCGTCGCCTGGGGCGATGACCTTGGCCGCTACACATTCGGCGAGGCGAGAATAGCGCACCGCTTCTGCCGAACCTGCGGCATCCATCCTTTTGCCGAGGACACCAGCGAAGGCGGTGAACGCAGCGCTTACGTCAACATCAATTGCGTCATCGGTCTCGACCCGTCCGCCTTGTCAATCTTCGACTTCGACGGGCGGGCAGTCTAAGCTTCCCAGTATCCCCCATCGCCCGCTATTCGCTCACCGCTGCCTCAAAATAACGGCGGCCCGAAGCCGTAAGGGTTCTCGGGCCGTTGCCAGGGACGACCGTTGGGAGAGACTATTCGGCCTGCTTCGGACCGCGCAGGAATACCACGATGGCAGCCAGCAACGTCGCCGCGCCGCAATAGGCAAAGGCGCTGGCAACGCCGGCATGGTCGACCAGCAGACCCCCAAAGACGGCGCCCATCGCAATCGCCACCTGGAAGGTCGCTACCATCAGGCCGCCGGCGCTTTCAGCCTGGTCCGGCGCTGCCCGCACCAGCCAGCTCTGCAACCCGACCGGCACCGCGCCGAAGGCAAAGCCCCAGCCCGCGACGGCGGCGGCGGCGACCATGGGCGAAGTGCCAAGGATCAGCATCGAGGCGGCCGCCAATGCAATCAGCAGGGGCGCTAGGGCCACCGCGGCCTTGAGGTTGCGCTCGGCCAGGATGCCGCCGGCGATGTTGCCGAAGAAACCGCCTATGCCGTAGGCCAGCAACACCAGGGAGATCGTCTCGATGTTGAGCACCGGCACCTTCTCAAGGAAGGGACGGACATAGGTGAAGCCGGCAAAGTGCCCGGACGCGACAAGCAGCACCACCAGCAGGGCAACCCTGATCGACGGCCGCTCCAGCACCTCGAGCAAGGTGCGGAGGCTCGCGACCCCCATCGGCGGCAGCTTCGGAATGGTGGCCAATTGCACCAGCAGCGCCAGCGCCCCGACGATCGTCGCAATCATGAAGGCCGTGCGCCAGCCCCAGACGTCGCCGACATAGGCGCCGACCGGAGCTGCGGCAACGGTGGCAAGCGACACGCCGGTCAGGATGATCGACATGGCGCGCGGCATCAGCCGCATCGGCACCAGCCGCATCGCCATGGCCGCCGACATTGCCCAGAAGCCGCCAAGGGCCACGCCGTGCACGACACGGGCAAGCAGAAGCATGGACAGCGACGAGGCAAAGGTGGCGAGAAGATTGGACAGGATGAGGAACATCGTCAACATCCACATCACCAGCCTGCGGTCCATGCGCCTTGTGATGATGGCCATGGTGGGGGCGGCGATGGCGCCGACGATGGCGGTTGCCGTCACCGCCTGCCCTGCCACGCCTTCGCTTACGCCCAGATCGCGCGCCATCGGCGTCAAAAGGCTGGCGGGCAGGAATTCGGCGGTGACCAGACCGAAAACGCCAAGGGCGAGCGAGACCACGGCGCCCCATGCGGGCTCGGTTCGTTCATCGGATTCTGCGGGGTTCAGAAGTGCGGCGTCAATGGCGCCTGTCGCGGGGTCGGCCATGGTCAGTCTCCGATGTTTGCAGCGCCACATAGAAACGAACCAGCTCGGGCTACCGTTACACGCCTTGCCGCCATGACTTGGCTATGCGGCCGGTCTTCGGCTTGTTTGCAGCGCAGCATTTGGCTGCAGCGCAACATGGGAGTGACGAGTTGGAGTTTCCATGCTAGAAACACCAGAATGAATTACAATTCGTCCAAAATGACGCTGCCGACTTCTGGTGATCCGCTGACCGACATGCTGCGCGGATTACGGCTCGACGGCGTCGACTATGGCCGCTGCGTGTTGGGCGAGCCCTGGGCCGTTTCGTTCCCCGCACAGAAGGCAGCGCGGTTTCATTTCATCGGCCAGCAGGGTTGCTGGCTGTTCTCGCCGGCCAGGGAGTGGATCGAACTCTCCGTAGGCGACGCGCTTCTGATCCCGCGCGGCGACGCGCATGTCCTGGCCAGCGCGCCCGGCGTGCCCCCGGTGCCGATCGGCCGCTACACGATCGAACCGGTGTGCGAGAACATCTACGACGTCTCCAACGAGTGCGGTGGGCCCAAGACGTTGCTGTTTTGCGGCAGCATGCATTTCAATCTCGACGGCTCGCACCCGCTGCTCGACATGATGCCAAACCTGATGCAGGCGCACAAGTTGATGGCGAACGCGCCGGGTATTCAGCATCTGCTCGACGCGATGGCCGGCGAGGTGACGATGGACCGGGTCGGCTCCGGCGGAATCCTTGCCCGCCTTGCCGATGTGCTCGCCGCCACGATCATCCGCTCCTGGGTGGAGAACGGCTGTGGCGATGCCACCGGCTGGATCGCCGCCGTCCGCAATCCCGACGTCGGCAAAGTGCTGGCAGCCATCCACCTGCAGCCGGATCGCGATTGGAGCGTCGAGGCGCTGGCGCGGATGATGGGAGCCTCGCGCTCCGCCTTTGCCCAGCGCTTCGCCACAGTGGTCGGAGAGACGCCGGCCAAATATGTGCTGCGCGTGCGCATGCACCAAGCCAGGCAATGGTTGGCCCGCGATGGCATGAGGGTATCGGTGGCGGCGGCGAAACTGGGTTATGATTCGGAAGCATCCTTCAGCCGCGCCTTCAAGCGGGTGATGGGCGTGGCGCCGAGCCATCTGCGCCACATTGGTGCCGGCGACGACCCGTCCTGACGTCAGGCAACGAAAATCGCTCCAATCCTTCCCGGCTGGAGGAATTGCCAGGTCTTTTGGACACAGCGTCATTGCCGGCCGGCTTCCGGCGGATAATCTGGTCCGTGGAGGAAATCCCATGGCCAATCATTTCGCACTGCTGGCGCTTGGTGTCCTGTCGGTCATTCCCGGACGCGCCTTTGCCCTCGAGGATAGCTATCTGCCGGCAGGCAAGATCCCTTACGTCGCCGAGGCGCCGGACCAGCCGCAGCGCCTGGGACCACTGTGGGGCGAAAGGGCCAAGGGGCCTGCCGGCACCTTGCTGAAAGTCCCGGGCAACTGGCGCGCTCCTGTTCACGCGCACACCGCCGACTATCGCGCCGTAGTCATCCAGGGTCTATGGGCGCACTGGCAGATGGAAGGCGGTGAGGCGACCAAGGTCGAACTGCCACCTGGTTCCTACTGGACGCAAAAGGCCAACGAGATGCATGACGACGCCTGCCTGTCGGAGACGGAATGCGTGATCCTGTTGATCAACGACACGCCATACGAAACCTATCTGCCAAAATAGCCGCGCTTATGACGCGTGCCGCAGGCTGACCCCACTGCCCTTATCGAACAGCACCACCTTGTCGGGGTTCCATGCAAAGCGCACCGGTTGCTCGATCGCGACGTCGGTCCTGGCCGGCACCGTGGCGCGCAGTGTCGTATCGCCGACCCGCAGCGTCAGGATCTTTTCCACGCCATGGTTCTCGACGTCGTGGACACGCGCCTCGACCGGTGCGCCGCTTTCCAGATAGACATCCTCCGGACGGATGCCGAAGACGAGCGGGCGACCGTCGGTCGCCCCACTCGCCCCAGCCCCCGCAAAGATTTTAGCCGCCCCCGCAAAAGGCAGTTCGAAATTCAACGGCGCCATCACCGCCCGGCCGTTCACCAACCTGCCGTCGATCAGGTTCATCGGCGGCGAGCCGACGAAGCTCGCTACATAGGTGTCGCGCGGATTGTTGTAGATCTCGTGCGGCGTGCCGGTCTGGATGATGCGGCCGTGGTTGAGCACGCCGACTTTGTCGCCCATCGACATCGCCTCGATCTGGTCGTGGGTGACGAACAGGAAGGTAGCGCCGAGCTGTATCTGCAGGTTCTTCAACTCGGTGCGCAGCGCCTCGCGCAATTTGGCGTCGAGCGCCGACAGCGGCTCGTCCATCAGGAACACGCGCGGCTTGCGCACGATGGCGCGGCCGATGGAGACGCGCTGCATCTCGCCGCCGGATAGCCGGTCGGTCTTGCGGTCGAGCAGATGCTCGATCCGCAGCGTGCGGGCGGCGCGGTCGACGCGGTCCTTGATCTCGGCGTCCGGCAGACGGCGGATCTTCGGCTTCAGCGGAAATTCGAGATTCTCGCGCACCGTGTAACGCGGATAAAGCGAGTATTGCTGCAGCACCAGCGCCACGTCGCGCTCGGCCGCGCCCCAGTCGGCAACGTCGACCCCGTCGATGAAGACCTGCCCCTCGCTCGGCTTCTCTAAGCCGGCGATCAGACGCAGCGTCGTCGTCTTGCCGGCGCCCGTTTCGCCGAGCAGGACAAAGAATTCGCCATCGGCGATGTCGAGGTCGAGCCCGGTCAAGGCCGTGTGGTTGCCGAAAGTCTTGGAGATGTTCTTGAGCTGGATATGGGCCATCAGAGCCTCACCTCAAGCGACTTGCCGCTTGACTTGTCGAAGAAATGCGCCTGCGTCGGATCGATCCTGGCAAAGACCTTTTCGCCGGGACCTGAAATGTAGCCACTCTTGGTGCGGGCACGCAGCATCTTGGAGCCGACCTTGAGGTCGACGATGTCGAAGGAGCCGAGCGGTTCGACGATCTGCGTCTCGACGGCCATGAAGCCATCGGCCGCGTCACGGCGAATGAGCACCCCTTCGGGCCGAATGCCGAGCGCCAGGCTGCCACTGGCATGGCCATTGAGCTTCGACAGCAATGTGCGGGGAAACTCGAAGCCGGAAGCCGCTCCACCGACCGAGACCGAAACGGAAGACGCCGTCTCGGCGACCGCCGCGTCGGCGACGTTCATCACCGGGCTGCCGACGAACTGGGCCACGAACAGGTTGGCCGGACGCGAATAGACCTCGTCGGGCGTTCCCACCTGCTGCAGCACCCCCTCATGCATGATGACGATGCGGTCCGCCAGGCTCATCGCCTCGATCTGATCGTGCGTGACATAGATGGTGGTCGAGCCCTGCTTGATGTGCAGCCGCTTGATCTCGGCCCGCATCTCCTCGCGCAGCTTGGCGTCAAGCGCACCGATCGGCTCATCCATCAGCATCGCCTTCGGCCGCCGCACCAGCGCCCGGCCGATGGCGACGCGCTGCATGTCGCCGCCTGAGAGCGCCGACGGTTTCTTGGCCAACAGGTCCAAGATTTGCAGCGTTTTGGCGACCGAACGTACTTCCTGGTCGATCTCGCTTTTGCTCTTGCGCGTGGCGCGGAGTGGAAAGGCGATGTTCTCGTAGACGCTCATATGCGGGTAGAGCGAAAACGACTGGAACACCATGGCGATATCGCGGTCGGCCGCCTTCAAATGCTGGACCGGTTTGCCATCGATGAGGATATCCCCCTCATCGATGGTTTCCAGCCCGGCGATGGCGCGCAACGTCGTCGTCTTGCCGCAGCCGGACTGGCCGAGCAGCACGATGAACTCATTGTCCGCGATCTTGAGGTTGAGGTCCTTGATGACCTGGACGGCACCGAAGAATTTCTGGACGCCGCGAAGCTCGATCTGGGTCAATGCTGTGCTCCCGGATTTCGCGCATCCGCGCCATGGCCGGTGCCGGCCTGTTCCTCGGGTGCGATCTTCGAGGTGATGTTGAAGCCGATCAGCCCGATCAGGATGATGGTCAGGCCATAGGCGTGCAGCAGCATGTTCCAGGGCTGGCAGAGGGCCACGATGCCGAGCACCATGAGTATTTGCGAACCCGGTTCCAGATATTTCTGATTGATGGCGCGAAAGCTCATTTGCGGATTGCTCCGAAGGACATGCCGCGCAAGAGATGATTGCGGAGCAGGAAGGTGAAGATGGCGACCGGCAGCAGGAACAGGAAGGTTCCGGCGGCGATCACCGTCCAGTCCGGCAGGCCGGAGCCGACCTGGCTGGGAATGAACGGCGGTGCGGTCTGGGCGCGGCGGTTGGTCATGATCAGGGCGAAGGCATATTCGTTCCACGCCGTGATGAAGCAGAAGACGGCGGTGGCCGCGATGCCGGTGGCGGCCTCCGGCAGCACGATCTTGAAGAAGGCTTCCATGCGGGTGTAACCATCGACCAGTGCCGCCTCCTCATATTCCTTCGGGATTTCATCCATGAAACCCTTCATCAGCCACACCGAGAAGGACAGGTTGAAGGCGGTGTAGAGGATGATCAGCCCGATGTGGGTATCGTTGAGGCCGACCGCGCGGTACATCAGGAACATCGGGATCGCCACCACCACGGGTGGCAACATGCGTGTCGACAGGATGAAGAAGAGCAGGTCCGCCTCTCCCTTCACCTTGAAGCGCGAGAACCCATAGGCGGTGAACGTGCCCATGCCGACCGCCAGCACCGTCGATGTGATGGCGATGATCAGCGAGTTCAGAAAGCGGCTCGGATAGCCGGACCACTGCACCTGGCCCTTGCCGTCGCGCACGATCTTTTCGCCACCGTCGAAGACGACGCGCTCCCACCATGGGGCCGCCGCGTACTCTTCCGGCGACGGCGGACTGCGCAATTGAGATCGCTTGGTGAACAGCTTCACGAAGGGCGATATCTCCGGCTGAAAGACGACGGTCGGCGGAATGGTCGTGGCAAGATTGCGCGGCTTGAACGCCGTTGATGCGATCCAGTAGATCGGCGCCAGGAATATTATCGTCACCAGCAGCACGGCGACGATGGCGACGCGGTTGAAGGTGATTTCGGAAGAAGTGCGGACGGCGGCCATCTCAGCGCTCCTTCACCTTGTTGAGGTATTTGACATAGATGTTGGTGATCGCCAGCACCATGATCAGCACGATGTAGGCCATCGCGCAGGAGCGCCCGGTCTGCCATTCCTGGAACGCCATCTTGTAGAGCCGGATCGAGATCAGCTCGGCCGTCGGCTGGCTGGTCAGGATGTAGGCAAGGTCGAAGGTCTTGAACGCTTCCATGGTGCGGAAAATGACCGCGATCATCAGGATCGGCGCGACCAGCGGCAGCGTGATACGGAAGAAGGTGTAGAACGGCCCGGCGCGGTCGATCGCGGCGGCTTCGTAGAGATGCTTCGGCACCGCCGACAGGCCGGCCAACGACAGCAGCATGACGAAGGGTGACCACATCCAGATGTCGGTCAGCGCGACGGCGTAAAGCGCCATCTTGGGGTCGGCCAGCCACTCGAAATTGCCGAGCCCGAGCGCATAGTTGATGACCCCCCATGACGGGTCGTAAAGCAATTTCCAGAACAGCCCGACGACCGCCATCGACAGCATCATCGGCAGCAGCAGCAGTGTGGTGATAAGACCCTTGAGCGGAATATCCCGGTTGAGCAGCATTGCCACGCCGAAGCCGACGAGCAACTGTCCGACGACCGAGACAATCACGTATTTCGCCGTGATGGCGAAGTTCGACCAGACATAGGGGTCGTTGAGCAGGTCGCGATAGTTCTGCAGCCCGACGAAATTCGCCGGCGCGTTGGTCGACGCGCGGAAGTCGGTGAAGGAATAGCCAAGCGAGTAGATCAGCGGGAAAATGTTGAAGACGATCAGGAACAGAACCGTCGGGATGATGAAGAGATTGCGGATGGAAATATCGCTCAGGCCGCGCGCCGCGGCACGCGAGGATCTGTCGAGGGTGGTGATCATCGTGGTCGCCAAGACCCTGCTCCCGGTTCAAGAAAAAGAAACGGAGGAGGCGACACCGCCCCCTCCGCGGGACATGAATGATTATTGGCCGCGGCCGTATTTCTTGAAGGTCGCGTTCCAGTCTCCAGCCAAGGCGTCCAGCGTTTCCTTGGCGGTGCCACTGCCGCCGATTATGTAGGGATAGACGCGCTGGTTCAGCTGCTGCAGCAGTTCGGCATATTCCGGCACCGCCCAGAAGTCCTTCACCTTGAACATGGTCTCGTAGAAGGCCTTGTTGTAGGGCGTGGCGTTCTGGAACTCAGGCGACTTGAGCACTGCCTGGCTGCAGGTATAGCCGCCAAGGGCCGCCCACTTCTTCTGGGTCTCGTCCTTGATGAACCATTCGAGGAACTTCATCGCCTCTTCCTGCTTCTGCGAGTACGAGATGACGGAGATACCTTGCCCGCCGAGCGCGGCGAACTGGTCGCCATTGGGACCGGGAGGGTTGGCGAAGAAGCCGGTGTTCTTGGCATTCGGGTTCGACGCTTCGTTGATCAGCGACGGGAAGAACGCGAAGAAGTTCATGCTCATCGCGGCCAGGTTTTCCGTGATTGCCTGGTTGTCCTCGACGAAGAACGATTTGGCCCAACCCGGAGGCGTGAACTTGTAGAGTTCCTTATAGGCATCGAGCGCGGCCACCGCCTTGTCGGAGTTGATGTGACCATCGACCTTGTAGGTCGTGTAGTCGCCCAACTCACCGCCATAGGAGAACAGCGCGTTCTCGAAGCCCATCGCCATCGCGTCGTAGGAATTGTCGGTGTAGATGGCGATGCCGTATCTCTTCTGATCCGGCCGGTGGAAGAACTCGGCGATGTCGCGCAGCGCCTTGAAGTCCTTCGGCACGTCGAGGTCGTAGCCGTACTTGGCCTTGAAGGCTTCCTTCTCCTTCGGATCCTCGAACCAGTCCTTGCGATAGGACCAGCCGACGGCATCGCCCTCGAGCGGGATCGCCCAGTATTTGCCGCTGTTGCCGGGATACTCGGCATAGTATTTCACCGTCGCCGGTGCCATGACGTTGCCAAGATCATGCTTCTTGAAAAAGTCGGTCAGGTCGACATAGTGGCCGCCGGTGGAGCCGGCGCCGAGCCACTGCGAGTCGCCAACGACTAGGTCATAGGCGTCGCCATGGGCGTTAAACTCGGTGAAGGCCTTGGTCTGGAAGTCGGACCAGGGCGTAGTCTCCACCGTGATCTTGACGCCGGTTTCCTTCTCGTACTCGTTGCCGAGTTCCTGCAGGTAATTGGCCGGATCCCACTCCGCCCAGAAGATGGTGAGCGACTTTTCCTGCGCGTAGACGGATGTTCCGCAGGCAAGCGTTAAGCCGATACCAGCAAGCACGCTGGTCACTAACTTGCGCATAATGATTTCCTCCCTTGTGCGTATTCTACCTTGTCTTGCGAGCCGGCGACGGAGCTGGCCCTGGTAGTTCCTCCGGTGGTCGCGCTTTCCGAAATTCGGAGCCTCCTCGCTCTGTCCGGAAATGGGTCGCAGCCCTCACTTTCGATCCGCTTTTCTTTCCAAATCTGGTATTACCAATTATGAATGCCCGTCAAGCCCTTTCTTGCGCAACGATGCCTGCCAAAGCCGTCGAATTTCAGACTTATCCAACTGTTTTCTCTGTATTTTCCTACTCATTGATATGCTTTGGCCTCGTGCGGACTTTTACATGGCTGGTATTGTCAGTGGTCGACGCGCTAATCTGGTAGAACCAGATTAGCGCTATTCCTATGTCGTCGCCAGCGTCATCCCAAGCGTATCGGTGGCCGACTCCGCGATCGCCGCGCGCACCAACGCACTCGCCGCCCATTGCGCGACCGACATCGTCCGGGGGCTGTCCAGCCCCCATATATCCTTGAGCACGATCAGCACCTCCACGCCGAAGATGAGCGACAGCGCCTGCGCCAGCCGCTTGAAGTCGCGCGGCGGCAAGCGGCCCTTGAGCGGCGCGAGCGCCTCTTTCAGCAATTCGACGCGATGGCCGCGCGTGAAGGCAGGCTCGCCGCCCAGCGTACCCGCCTGGCGTCGCGCCCATTGATCGAGCGACAGCTTCAACGCTGCCTTGAATGTCGCCTCGAAGGCCTCGATGCGCGGCATGGCCGTATCGAACAGTTCTGCGACCCGGCGCTCGGCGTCGGCGGCGGTGGATTTCCAGGTGAGGATCGGCCCGAGTCCCTCGTCGACGACCGCCTGCACCAAGGCTGCCTGGCTCGGGAAATAGCGATAGGCGGTGGCGCGGGAAACCTCGGCCGCCTCCGCCACCTCGCTGACCGAGGGCGTCGCCCCCGCCTGCATCAGCCTTGTCGCCGTCTCCAGCATCAGCCGTTTCGTACGCGCGCGGGGTCCGCGTTCGGCTCTCTCACCGGTGTCTTCGTTCGTTGCGGGTTGTTGACGTGAGACACTCATACCAATACGATACGCGCGTCTCAGAAAATTGCAATGGCAGCCCCTATCCTGGAGTGGCTATGTTGACGCTTTATGGCGCACAAAGCTTTCATCTGCTGAGCATCACCACCTTTGGGCCAGCCAGCACAGGGGGGCGCAGATGAAGCGCGTCTATGTGGTGGGCACGGCCGATACCAAGGGCGAGGAACTCGGCTTCCTCGCAGATGCGATCGCAGCCACGGGCGTCGTCGTTTGCCGTGTCGATATCGGCACGCGAGGCGCGACCGTGCCGGTCGACGTCTCGGCTGAGGAGGTCGCCGCCTGTCACCCCGATGGCCGCGGTGCGGTGCTCGGCATCAACGACCGCGGCAGATCGGTTGCGGCGATGGCTGGGGCATTCACGCGTTTTGTCCAGTCGTGCACCGACATATCAGGTGTGGTCGGCATTGGCGGTGGTGGCGGCACCTCGATCATCACCGCGGGCATGCGCGCGCTGCCGCTCGGCCTGCCCAAGATCATGGTCTCGACGCTCGCTTCGGGCGACACCGCTCCCTATGTGGACGTATCCGACATCATCATGATGCCATCGGTGACGGACATGGCTGGCCTCAACCAGCTGTCTCGTGTCGTCCTGCACAACGCCGCCCAGGCGATAGCGGGCATGGCAGGCAATCCGGCGACGGCAGCGGACGGCAAAGCATCGATCGGCCTCACCATGTTCGGCGTCACCACGCCTTGCGTGACCGCAATCGCCGATCAATTGCGCGACATCTACGACTGCATGGTCTTCCATGCCACCGGCACCGGCGGCCGCAGCATGGAGAAATTGGCCGACAGCGGCCTGCTGTCGGGTGTCATCGACATCACCACAACGGAGGTCTGCGACCTGCTGTTCAATGGCGTGCTGCCGGCGACGCAGGATCGTTTCGGTGCCATCGCCCGCACCGGACTGCCCTATGTCGGTTCGGTGGGCGCGCTCGACATGGTCAACTTCTGGGCGCCTTCGACCATTCCGGAGCGCTATCGCGGCCGGCTGTTCTATGAGCACAACCCGAACGTCACCCTGATGCGCACGACCGCACAGGAATGCCGCGCGATCGGCGAATGGATTGGTACAAGGCTCGCCCATTGCGAAGGTCCAGTGCATTTCCTGATCCCGGAAAAAGGCGTCTCCGCACTCGATATCGAAGGCGGCGCCTTCTTCGATCCGGAAGCCGATGCCGTCCTGTTCGACGCCATCGAGCGCACCATCAGGCCGGCTGCGAAGCGCCGCGTCACTCGCCTGCCGCTGCACATCAACGATCCCGAATTCGCCAGGGCCGCGGTCGCTGCCTTTCTCGATATCGCCAGACAGTGAGCCCAAACATGCCAGCCATACCGCGCAAGGACATATTGAAGAAATTCCGGGGAATGATCGACAAGGGCGTGCCGATCGTCGGCGGCGGTGCCGGCACCGGCCTGTCGGCCAAGGCAGAGGAAGCCGGCGGCATCGACCTCATCATCATCTATAATTCCGGCCGCTACCGCATGGCCGGACGTGGCTCGGCCGCGGGCCTGCTCGCCTATGGCAATGCCAACGAGATCGTCAAGGAGATGGCCTATGAGGTCTTGCCCGTGGTCAGACGCACGCCCGTGCTGGCCGGCGTCAACGGCACCGATCCCTTCGTCATCATGCCGCTGCTGCTGGCGGAACTGAAGACGATGGGCTTTTCCGGCGTGCAGAATTTCCCGACCATCGGTCTCTTCGACGGCACCATGCGGCAGAGCTTCGAGGAGACCGGCATGGGCTTCGGCCTCGAGGTCGACATGATCGCCGAGGCGCACAAGCTCGATCTCTTGACCACGCCCTATGTCTTCACCCCCGAAGAAGCCCGCGCCATGGCCAAGGCCGGAGCCGACATCGTCGTTGCCCATATGGGTGTGACGACTGGCGGCTCGATCGGCGCCACCTCGGCCAAGTCGCTCGACGACTGCGTCGTTGCCATCGACGCCATTGCCGAGGCCGCGCGCTCGGTACGCAAGGACGTCATCCTGCTTTGCCATGGCGGCCCAATCTCAATGCCCGACGATGCGCGCTACATCCTCTCCCATGCCAAAGGCCTGCACGGCTTTTATGGCGCGAGCTCGATGGAACGGCTGCCCGCGGAAGCCGCGATCGCCAGGCAGACAGCGGATTTCAAGGCGCTCGGCGGCGAGAAGACCGCCAAGAAAAAGAAGGGATGATGAGAGATGGCCGACAAGAGCAAGGTGTTTGTCTACCCGAAGGACGTCAGCGCCTTCGGTTTCGACTGGGGGAAATTGTCCCTGACCGTTGCGCCCGAAGTGAATGGCGCGACCCGCTTTTCCGGCGGCGTCGTCGACCTGCCCTCGGGCAAGGGCCATACCCGCCATAACCATCCGGGCGCCGAGGAAATCATCTTCGTCATCTCGGGCCATGGCGAACAGATGGTCGAGGACGAGAAGGGCAATCCGGTGGTCGAGAATGTCGGCCCCGGCTGCACCATCTATGTGCCGGAAAGCCGATTCCACTCGACGCTCAACACTGGTGACGGGCCTATGCAGCTCTTCGTGGTTTATGCGCCGGCGGGACCGGAGCTTGTGTTGCGTGAATTGCCGGATTTCAGGCTGATCCCGGCGGGACAGTGATGATCTGCTCGGGGCGGCGCCGCCCCTCATTGTCCTGCCGGACATTTCTCCCCGTAAAGTGACGGTGAGAAGGACGCTACACCGATGCTTTCGTCAATTTTCAACGGTGCAGGACGAGCGCGGAGGTTGCGACAGCTCCCTTCTGCCAGCCCCTATACGGGAGAAGGTGGCGGCAGCCGGATGAGGGGCAGCGCACCTCAATCCAATCAGGCCGTACCACCCTTGTTCCAGCCCCTGCCCCGATCACCGAACATCACATAACCAGCATCCGTCACCGCCACCGTATCCTCCAGCTTGATGAAGCCGCGCGTCGGGTGAAGCATGGTGGTCTCCACCGACAGCACCATGTTTTTCTCCAGCGGCTTGGCGGCATAAGTGCCTTCATAAGTCACCGGATGGTTGGTCATCAGGAACGGCGCCTCATGCGTGATCAGGCCCATGCCGTGGGCGAAGAAATCCGTGTAGGGCGCGACCTTGGATGTCTTCAGCACACCCTCGGCGTGAGCAATCATGTCGCCGCCCAGCACACCTGCCCTCACCTTCGAGAAGGCCGCCTGTTGCACGGCCTCGACCTCGGCCAGCAGATCTTCCAGCTCCGCGTCCGGTTCGCCCAGAATGCCCATCCTGCAGAGGTCGCCTATATAGCCGTGATAATTACCGCCGGAATCGATCGACAGCACCTCGCCGTTCTTCCACGCCTGGCTTGACGAAGCGCGGTTGTGGCTGGAGCCCAGCGTTAGCAGGCAATATTCGAAATGCGCGCCGCGATTGGTCTCCTCGCGCCGGAGCTGCTCGATGATCTCGCTCTTTGTCGTGCCCTCGTGCGCCCAGGCGATGGTCGCCAGCATGGAATCCGTGATCAATTCGGAGGCGGTGCGCAGCTTTTCGAGCTCGGCGTCAGTCTTGATGGCGCGCATGCGCTCCAGCATGTCGGTCGCATCGATCAGCTGGGCGTCCGGCAGCGCCTTGCGGATCAGCGCATAGGCGTCCGATGGCAGGAAACCGGGTTCGATGCCGATGCGGGCACCGTCCTTGCCGATCTTCCTGACATGCTCGACCGCGAGATTGGCGGCATCGAGCGTGCCCCAGCAGGCGGCATGCAGCGTCGGCGTCCAGAACGGATGGTTCTGGTGCTCGCCGCCCTCCATGCGGTTGCCGATATAGGCCGCATGGTCCGGCCCGCCCTTCTCGTAGACGACGATTGGCAGGTAGCGGCTGTGGCCGATCGCATCCATGGCGGCGAAGAAGATGAACTTGTAGCCGCCCAACAGATACTGCGTGTTGTGCTTGGAGGTCGCAAGCAGCACGTCGATGCCGGCCTCCTCCATAAGCCGGTCGACCCTCGCCTGGTCGAATGGGATATTGCTGACGGCACTCTTGCCCGGCGCAATGTTCATCACTCTCTCCCTGAATTGCTCGGGATCGGTGCTGTTTCGCACTCGATCCGCCGGCTCGCGATCAAATCTGCACCATTTTTCTCACTGTGGTCTAGCCAGAATGTTTAGGACGCAACGCCCGGACGGTTACCAAACGTCATTTGTCCATATATCCGCAGATCTGGTCCTACCAGCCAGCCGAATTGAATGGACTTGTGCTAACTGGTCCAGCGGACGAAAATTTCAAAGCCAAGCAAGGATGCGCCAATTCCATCTCTGGCGAAACCCTCGGCAAGGCTCATAATCCCGCCGCAGGAATGCCGATGCACGCGCCGGCGTTCGAGGGGTGTTGTCGCGCCCGGTCGCGGAGAGGACGGAGTTCGATCATGTCAGGTTTCACCATTTCCAGGCGCACCATACTTACCGGCTCGGCAATACTGCTGGCCTCCACGGCCATGCCGACATCAAGCTGGGCACAGACGCCGAAGAAGGGCGGCCGGCTCGTGCTTGCCGCCGATTCCGAGCCACGCAATCTCAATCCGGCGATCGTCGCCTCCAACGGCGTCTTCTTCATCTCCAGCAAGATCGTCGAGACGCTGGCCGAAGCCTCCTTCGACGGCAAGGATGGGCTTGCACCTCGGCTGGCGGTGAGCTGGGAAGGGGCCGCCGACGGGTTGTCGGCGACGTTCAAGCTGCGCGAAGGAGTCAAATGGCATGACGGCAAGCCGTTCACCTCGGCCGACGTCGCCTTCTCGGCGCTGCAGATCTGGAAGCCGCTGCAGAATCTCGGCCGCACGGTGTTCAAGGACCTCAGCGCGGTCGACACACCAGACGATCTGACCGCAGTGTTCAAATTCGCCAAGCCGACGCCGTTCCAGCTGATCCGAAACGCCTTGCCGGCACTGTCGAGCGTCGTGCCGAAGCACGTCTACGAAGTCGGCAAGATCGAGGACAACCCGGCCAACAACGCACCCATCGGCACCGGGCCGTTCAAGTTCGGCGAGTACAAGGCCGGCCAGTATTACCGGCTGACGAAGAACACCGATTACTGGGGCAAGGACGAGCCATATCTCGACGAAATCATTTATCAGGTCCTGCCCGACCGTACCTCGGCCGCTGCCGCGCTCGAAGCCGAGGAAATCCAGCTCGCGGCTTTCTCCGCCGTGCCACTGGCCGACCTCGACCGCATCTCCAAGGTTCCTGGCCTGAAGGTCATCACCAAGGGTTATGAGGGCCTGACCTATCAACTCGTGGTCGAAATCAACCATCGCCGCAAGGAACTGGCCGACATCAAGGTGCGCCAGGCCATCGCGCATGCCATCGACAAGGATTTCGTCGTCAAGACGGTGTTCCTCGGCTATGCTGCCACCGCCACCGGCCCGGTGCCGAAGAACGATCCGCAATTCTACACCGCCGACGTGCCGACTTATGCCTTCGACGTCGCCAAGGCCAACGCGCTGCTCGATGAAGCCGGTTACAAGAAAGGCGCTGACGGCAACCGCTTCTCGCTCAAGCTCTTGCCGGCCCCTTATTTCAACGAGACAAAACAGTTCGGCGATTATTTGCGCCAGGCGCTCGCGGCAATAGGCATCGACGCGCAACTGGTCAACAACGACTCGGCGGCGCACATCAAGGCGGTCTACACCGACCACGCCTTCGACCTCGCGGTCGGCCCGCCGGTCTTCCGGGGCGATCCGGCCATCTCGACCACCATCCTGGTGCAGAGCGGCATTCCCGATGGCGTGCCGTTCTCCAACCAAGGCGGCTACAAGAACGACGCGCTCGACGCGCTGATCACCAAGGCCTCCGAAACGCTCGACACCACGGCGCGCACCGACCTCTACAAGGAGTTCCAGAAGCAGGTCGCGGCCGACCTGCCGCTGATCAACGTCGCCGAATGGAGTTTTATCAGCGTCGCCAGTGACAAGGTCGGCAACATCGCCAACAACCCGCGCTGGGCGGTTTCGAACTGGGCGGACACATATTTGGCAGGCTGATCTTCCTTGCGGATTGCCTGTCGGGGTGCTCAGCTCCGGAGAATGAGAGTTCCTTCGCGCCCCCCTCGGTCCTGCCGGACTGTCCAGCAGGACAGAGGGGGGCGCCGTAGGGCGCGACCTCTAGCGTCTGCAACCGGCGCCCTGTTGCCATGACCCGTGCCCTGGTCCTCCTCCGCCGTCGCCTCGTCGGCAGCATTTTCGTACTGCTGATCGTCGTCATCGGCACTTTCCTTTTGCTCGAAGCCGCCCCGGGTGATGCAGTCGACGCCTACATCGTCTCGACCGGCGGCGATGCCGGCATGATCGAGCTCTTGCGCCACCGCTGGGGCCTTGACCAGTCGGAGTTGACGCGGCTCGCCAACTATCTCTGGGCATTGCTGCATCTCGACCTCGGCCAGTCCGTCACCTTCTCCAGGCCGATCCGCGACGTCATCCTCGAGCGCTTGCCGACCACGCTCATCCTGATGGTCAGCGCCACCGCGCTCTCCTTCGGCCTCGGCTCGACGCTCGGCATCTATGCCGGCGCAAGGCCCGGCGGTTTGCGTGACCGTTTTCTCTCCGTCGCCTCGCTGGCGCTCTACGCGGTGCCCGGCTTCTGGCTCGGCCTGGTGCTGATCGTAATCTTCGCCGTCGACCTGCGCTGGCTGCCGGTCGGCGGCGTCGAGACGCTGGCCTCGGACAAGACCGGTCTGGACCGCGCCGCCGACATAGCTATCCATCTGGTGCTGCCGGTTTCCGCACTCGGCTTCATCTATCTGGCGCTTTATCTGCGCATGATGCGCGCCGGCATGGCCGAGGTCTGGCGCCAGGATTTTGTGCTGGCCGCCCGCGCCAGGGGGCTATCGCGCCGCCGCATCGTGCTCGCCCATGTCGCCCGCAACGCACTGCTGCCGCTGGTCACCATGCTCGGCCTGCAATCGGCGCAGATGCTGGGGGGCAGCGTCGTCATCGAGAGCGTCTTTGCCGTGCCCGGCCTCGGCCGGCTGGCGCAGGAAGCGGTGGCCGCGCGCGACACCCCCTTGCTGCTTGGCATCATCCTCACAAGCGCAGTGCTGGTCATCCTCATCAACCTTCTTGTCGACATCGCCTATGCCTTTCTCGATCCACGCGTCGGCGCCAGTGAGGCGGGCGCATGAACCGTCTGCGCCGTTTCTTGCGCACGCCCGAAGCGGTTGCCGGCACTATTCTTTTGACGGTGCTGTTTGCCATGGCGCTGTCGGCCTCGCTGCTGTTTCCCGGGGACCCGCAAGCGATTGCCGGCCCCGCGCTGCTGCCGCCATTCCAGGATTGGTCGCTGCCGCTCGGCACCGACCGGCTCGGCCGCGACGTACTGGCCGAACTGTTCCATGGCGCCCGTACCTCGCTTGCTGTCGGCCTTGCCGCGGCCGCCGCGGCCCTCGTCATCGGCGCGATCGTCGGCACGCTGGCCGGCTTTGCCGGCGGCCTCGTTGACGACGTGCTGATGCGCATCACCGACGCGTTCCAGACCGTACCTGGCTTCCTGCTGGCACTGGCCTTCGTCAGCGTGGTTGGCCCCTCGCTCGGCGTCGTCGTGCTGGCGATAGCGCTCGGCACCTGGACCGGGCCAGCGCGCATTGCGCGCGCGGAAGTGCTGTCGATCCGTGAGCGCGACTATGTCGCCGGTGCCCGCGTCATCGGCATGAGTCCGCTGGAGATCGCCTTTCGCGAAGTGCTGCCCAATGCCTTGCCGCCGGTGCTGGCGATGTCGTCGGTCATAGTCGCCGCCGCGATCCTCACTGAAGCGGCCCTGTCCTTCCTTGGCCTCGGCGATCCCAACCGCGTCACCTGGGGTGGAATGATCGCGGAAGGGCGCGCTGTCTTGCGCACCGCGCCGTTCCTCTCGATCGTCCCGGGCATTGCGCTGGTGCTGACGGTATTGGGCGTCTATCTCGCCGGCGAAGGCATCGTCGAGACGACGGCCGTGCGCAGGGGTCTGTCGTGACGGTGCTGGCGTCGATCCGCGATCTGACGGTGACCTACCGCCGCGATGGCAGCGAGGTCGCGGCGCTGAAGAACATTACTCTCAATGTCCAGGCAGGCGAACGGCTGGCGATCATCGGCGAGAGTGGTTCGGGCAAGAGCACGCTGGCGCTGGCGATCGCGGGGTTGTTGCCGCAGTCCGCCAGGGCAGAAGGGAGCATCGAGTGGTTCTCCCTTTCATCGTTGGGTGCCAAGGCACCCCGCTCTGTCCTGCCGGAGGGGGACCTCGCAGGGCGCAGGGGGCGAAAGTCTGCCTCCGTGCCAAACCATACCCTCCTCGGCGGCCGCGACATTGGCTTCGTCTTCCAGGACCCATCAGCCAGCCTCGACCCGGTGATGACCGTCGGCAAACAAATCGCGGAAGTGGTGCGCACCCATCTTGGTCTCGGCTGGCCAGCATCTTATGCCAGGGCAGAGACACTGCTCGAACGCGTCCACCTGCCCGACCCTGACTCCACCATTCACGCCTTCCCGCACCAGCTCTCCGGCGGTCAAAAGCAGCGTGTGGCCATTGCCGCCGCGATTGCTGCCGGGCCGAAACTGCTGATCGCCGACGAGGCGACCAGCGCGCTCGACACCGTCGTGCAGGCCGAGATCGTCGCTCTGATCCGACGGCTGGTGGCCGAGGACGGCATGACGCTGCTGTTTATCAGCCATGACATTGCGCTCGCCACCGAGCTTGCCGGACGCATCGCCGTATTTCGTCATGGCGAACTGATCGAAATCGGCGGCACTGGGCAAATCGTCAACGCACCGACGCAAGCCTATACACGCGCGCTGCTCGACGCCCATATCGGCCTCGACGCCGAGCCGTTGCTGAACCGAAGCGGGCTGAATGCATGAGCCTGCTCATGGTGTCCAATCTCATCAAACGCTATAGTCGCGGCGGCAAGGTCCTCGCCGCGGTGGACGATGTCTCCTTCCATATCGAGCCAGGCGAAACGCTGGCGCTGGCAGGCCCTTCCGGCAGCGGCAAGTCGACAATCGCGCGGCTGGTGCTGCGACTGATCGAGCCGGATAGCGGACGCATCGAATTCGAAGGCGATAATTTCCTTGCCTTGCGCGGCGCGGCCTTGCGTGCGCGCCGCGCCCGCCTGCAGATGGTGTTCCAGGATCCGCTCGCCGCCTTCAATCCGCGCGCCACGGTGGCGCGCGTCCTCGACGACCCCTTGCGCATCCACGGCGTCGCCTCGCGATCCGAGCGCCCGCGCCGCATCGCTGCCCTGCTAGAACGGGTCGGCCTGGCGGCCGATCTTGCGCCCCGCGCCATCCACGAAATCTCCGGCGGTCAGCGGCAGCGCGTGGCGATTGCCCGCGCCATCGCCACCAAACCGTCGCTGATCGTGCTTGACGAAGCGGTATCGGCGCTCGATGTTTCAGTGCGCGGCCAGATCCTCAATCTGCTGCTCGACCTGCAGCGCGAGGAACGGATCGCCTATCTCTTAATTTCGCATGATCTCGGCGTCGTCCGGGCGGTCGCCCACCGTGTCATCCTTCTCGATGCCGGTCGGATCGCCGAGAGCGGTGGTGCCCGAACCGTCATCGGTGCACCGCAATCGGCCATCGGCCAGGCGCTGGTGGCAGCCGCCCCGAGATTACACAGGACCACACAGGACGCATCATGACCGATCCCGAAGCCAGAGCCGAGAAACTGTCGCGCGAGCTCGATTCCGCCTTCCGCAACCGGGCCGATCTCTATCGCCTGTTCCTCGACGAACTCACCGGCGAAGTGGGCGCCGAAAGAGCCGAGGCGATCATGATCCGCACCATCGAACAGCGTGGTAGGGAGGTTGCAGCGGCCGCTTTTGCCGCCTTCGGCCCCAACGATGCGCCAGCAATCGGCGAGGCGTTTCTGGCTGTCAGCCCGGATGGCGGCCTGATGTACCCGACCGATGTCGAACGCGGCGATGACCGCATCGCCTTCAAGGTCAAGCGCTGCCCGCTGAAGGATGCCTGGGTCGAGGCTGGTGTCGGCGACGACAAGCTCGCGACCCTCTGCCGCATCGCCGGCGCCTTCGACCGCGGCCTCTTCGAGGCGACCGGCGTGCGCTTCGACAACATCACCTGGACGCCGGGCCGCGGCTCCGGCTGCTGCCACATCGTACTAACCAATCGAGATGCCGGCTAAGCAATTTATCGTCCTAAGAATGCGTTGAGGTTCAGCTCTGGCTGAGCCCAAAGCGGCTGATGCCGAGAACCGTAGCATCGCCTGAACATCGACACACGTTAACCCCCGACCATCAGCCGGACGACCTCATCATGGTTGGTCTCGGAAATCTTGCGCTCGCCGGCCTGGACGCCGCGCCGCAGCACGACGATCCGATCCGAGACCGCAAAGATATCCTGCAGATTATGCGAGATGAAGATCACGCCGCGTCCTTGCGCCTTGAGCTGGTGGATCAGCGAAATCACCTTGCGCTGCTCCGGCACGCCCAATGCCGCCGTCGGTTCGTCCATGATGAGGATCTGCGCGTCCCAGTAGACGGCGCGGCCGATGGCGACGGCCTGGCGCTGGCCGCCGGAGAAATTGCTGACCGGGGCGTTCATCCGGCTGACGTGGAAATCCAGCCGCTTCATCGTCTCCCTGGCCGCGTCGGCCATCGCCTTGCGGTCGAGCACCGGCAGAAAGCCGAACGCCTTGCGCATCGGTTCGCGGCCAAGGAAGATGTTGGCGCCGATCGATAGATTGTCGGCCAGGGCCAGATCCTGGTAGATCGTCTCGATGCCTTTTTCGCGCGCCTCCTGGGGCGTCGCGAATGCCACCGGCTGGCCACCGAGCAGGATTTCGCCGCCTGTCGGCTGGAACACGCCCGAGATCGCCTTGATCAGCGTCGTCTTGCCTGCACCATTGTCGCCGGCAAGCGCCACCACTTCGCCCGGCCGCACGGCCATGGAGAAATCACTGAGCGCACGCACGGCGCCGAAATGCTTGGACAGGTTGCGGACTTCGAGCAAGGGGGTGTTCGCGTTGGTGCTATTCATCCTGGCGGCCTCCACTGAACCGGCGCTGCGCCTGGTCTATGAGCACGGAAATGATGATGACGACGCCGACGGCGATGAACTGCCAGAACGGCTCGACATTGACGAAGACCAGCCCGTACTGGATCACCGCGATCACCAGCGCGCCGGCGACCGTGCCCAAGATCGTGCCGGAGCCTCCGAACAGGCTGGCGCCGCCGATCACCACCGCAGCGACGCTGTCGAGCAGCAACGGCTCGCCGGCTTGTGCCGCGCCGGCGGTGAAGCGCGCCGCGTAGAGCGCTCCGCCAAGGCCGGCGCACATCGCCGACAGCACATAGAGCCGCAATATGTGGCCCCTGATGTCGATACCGGCACGCCGCGCCGCCTGCACATTGGCGCCGATGGCATAATTGTGCTGGCCGAACCGCGTCTGGCCGAGCAGATAATGCATCGCGATGACGAAAACGGCAGCGATCATGACCAAATAAGGCACGCCGTGGAACTTGCCATTGCCGAGCAGCGCGAACCAGGAATTCTGCACCGGTACAGTCGTGCCGCCGGCAAGCAGGAAGGCGACACCGCGCGCCACGCCGAACATGCCGAGCGTACCGATGAACGGCGGCACCCTGAGGCGCGAGATTAGGAGGCCATTGATGATGCCGGGCAAGCTGGCGACGATCACCGCCGCAAGGATGCCAGCCAGCATGGCCAGCGGCAAGGGAATGGCGGCGCCCGCCAGATTTGTGGCATGTGCGGCAACGACGGCGGCAAGCCCCATGATGAAGCCGAGCGACAGATCGATGCCGCCCGAAATGATGACGAAGGTCTGTCCGGTCGCAAGCAGCAGCGGCGCTATCGCGAAGATCGCGATGGACTGCAAGTTGAACGGGTTGAGCACGAACGTCGCGCCGAAGGCGAACCTCGACCATATCTCGAAACAGATGATCAGGCCGGCGAGGAACAACCAGGCGCGCCCTTCGGCGATGCGTCCGATCAGGGTCCTGGCCGGATCGCCATGATCGGCCTGGGGCGCGACATGCTTCTCGGCCGGCTGGGCTGGTGATGTCGAGGTCATGAATACTCCGCGGCGCGGCTGCCTTTCAAACAGGCCTCGCCTTTTGCGGGACCCGGCACGAGCTCCCCCCGGCGATACCGGGAGGAGCCAAGCTCGTCTGGACCTACTCGGAGTAGAGATACTTCGAGATTTTCGGGTCCGCGATGTTGGACTTGTCCATGATCGTGAAGCCGGTGCCGATCGCGACCGGGATCGACTGACCGGTCAGATGGGCATAGGCCGAAACAACCCCGAAATAGCCGATCTCGGCGGGATGCTGGGCGATTGCCACATCCACGAGGCCGGTATTGATGTTGTCGACGATGCTGGTCGGTGCATCGAAGGCAACGACCTTGACGGTGCCCGTCTGGCCCGCCTGCTTGACGCCGTTGGCGGCACCCAGGGCCGAGAACAGATTGGCGCCGAACACGCCGACGAGATCGGGATTGCGCGCGAAGACAGCCTGCAGCTGCGAGGCCGCCTTGTTGGCGTCGTCATCATTGAATTGGGTCTCCAGCACGGTGATGCCCGTATGCTTGGCCATCTCCTTCTTGAATCCCTCTTCGCGCTGGTCGGTGGTCGAAATGCCGGGCTTGACGTTCGACACATAGACCTTGCCCTTGTCGCCGATGGCGGTGGCCAGCGCGCGCGCGGCGATCTCGCCGCCCAGCACATTGTCCGAGGCAATGTAGGCCAGCGGGAAATCGGCATCGCCGGCACCGGTCTGGTAGACGCCGCTGCCGATGAAAGTATCGACTGTTATGACCGGGATGCCGGCGTCATTGGCCTTGCGCAGCGGCTCGACCAGTTGAACCTTGTCGGTCGGCGCGATCAGGATCGCATCCGGCTTCTTGGCGATGACCGCGTCGAGCACCGGCACCTGGGTGACCGGGTTGAAGTCTGGAGCGCCCTGGAAGACCAGGTTCACGCCGAGCGCATCGGCCGCCGCCTGGGCACCCTTGCGCATGGTGATGTAGAAGCCGTCGGTGGTGAGGCCTGGAATGAGCGCAATGGTGTATTTCTTGTCCTGCGCCTGCGCGGGCGCCATCAGCACCGTCGCGCTGACGGCAAGTACCGCGAGCGCGGCAACGATCTTCTTCATGACATCCTCCTCATTGTTGGCAGTTCTGCCGTTTTCGGTGACATTGGAATGGCCGTCATCCGCACGGAGGCAGGATGCCGACGGCCGGGAACGCCTGTTGCCTTTCGCGGGCAGCTCCTCCCAAGCGCCCTCCAGTCTAAATGTCAGCCGGTCCAGCCAACCGGCACAATCGCCGTGCTCGCTTTCCTCGCCTCCGCGAGGTCAGGGAACCACCGCGTCCGGCATGCCTGCACGCCGGGTTCGCAGTTTGTAACACTTTGCAGAAATAAATTGCAACACGGTTTTTTCCGAGGCCGCAACGCCGGCTTTTCCAGGCATCATCCGACTGCTCCTCGGAGTCCCCGGCGAACTATCGTCCCGACTCCCCGGCGACACAATCGATTTCGCAACAGCTTCTCTCCGCGCCGACAGCGAGGCATCAGTCCGGCAGCTATCGCGTTGCAAGAACCGCGAGGATGGCCTGCGCCGTCTTGGTATCCGTTACCAGCGCGTTGATCAGCCGGGCGCGAGCGGCGCCAATGATGGCCGTCGCTTTTTCCGGCGTCGCGGCGATGCCGATCACCAAGGGCACGGCCCGAAGTTGCGCCGGCGACATGGCGATCATCCGGCCCTCTCCTTCCCAGGCTATCAGCACGCCATCGGCATCGAAATAATGCCGAAGGACATCGCCGGCCGCGTGGACCAGCGCCTGCTCGCTCGGCGTGGCGGCACTCGCCTCGGGCGCGTTGATGGCATGCGGCAGGCCAATGCCGACGATCGCCACATCAGTCCTGTCCCACAGCGCGACGGCATCGCGGATGGTGGCGTCTCCGAGGAAGACCTCGCGCAGCTCGCTCGACGGCAGATAGGGGGCGTGGATGAAGTGCGGCGTGCCGCCGAACTCCTCCGCGGCAAGCCGCACGAATTCGTTGACCTGGAAATGCGCCGCGTGCTGCTGCATGCCGCCGGTTGCGGCCACCGTCAGCACGCCTGGCATGCGCGGCAAGCCGGCTCGAATGACCTCGCGCACGGCCCGCCCCCAGCCGATGGCGACCACAGAGCCGGCCACCAGCTGCACCTGCCTGAGCAAAGCGCCAAGCGGGGCGGAAAGCGCCGTCAGCGCGCCCGCCGCCGGCGTTTCGACAACGGCGGCGTCCCGCAATTTCAATCCGTCGACAAGTTCCCTGGTGATATCTTCCGGCGTTGCCAGGTCGATGACCTCGATGCGCACGATACCCTCGGCCCGCGCCCGCTGCAGCAGGCGCGAAATCGTCGCGGTGGAGACACCGAGCTGCCGCGCTATGTCGACCTGCGACATTTCCTCCACATAGTGCAGCTTGGCAACCGTGTGCAGCATGGTGCGCGATGCAGTCGCGTCCTGGACGGAGGGAACAGACAGCTTGCAATTCCTTTCAGCAACGTGTTACACACGTATACGCCGATGGGAGTTATCGCGCAAATCCGGTGAACTCGCAACTTGAGGGCCATACCAGGCCAAGCGCCGGCAAGGCTGCTTATCGCAGCGGCCGGCGATGCCTCAGGCGGCTAAAATCTTCCTGCCGGCAGGCGGGCAAACTGACCATTGTTTCCACGGGATCAGCGCCCTCGGCGAGAGAGCGCCAACATCGGACAGAAGACCATGACGAAGATGACCACCGCGGAACGGCGCGGCTACCAGCAGATATGCGGCAAGGACGGAGCCATGGTGGCCATCGCTTGCGACCAGCGCGGCGGCATGCGCACCTTGCTGGCGTCGGACCCCGCGGACCAGGCCAGGATCACCAACGACATGCTCGGCGACACCAAGGCCGACATCACGCGCTACCTGGCAAGTGCCGCCTCCTGCGTGCTGCTCGATCCGCTCTGCGCGGTGCCGCGGGTTGTCGATGAAGGCGTGCTGAACCGGGATACCGCACTCCTCATCGGCCTCGACGCCTCCGGTTTCGACGTTTCGCCAGAAGGCTACCGCCTGTCTCGGCTGGTTCCCGACATCGATGCTCGGCGCGTGCGCGAACTCGGCGGCACGGGCGGCAAGATCATGGTGTATCTGCGGGCCGACAAGCCGCAGGCCAACGAACACAACATCGCCATCCTGCGCCAATGCATCACCGACTTCGGCAAGGAGGACCTGCTGCTCGTGGTCGAATTCCTGACCTATCAGCTTGAAGGTGAAAGCCCCGAGGACTATGCGGCCAAGACACCCTTGCTGATCGAGGAGGGTACAAGGATCTCGCTGGAATGCGGCGCGAAGGTGCTGAAGCTTCCCTACCCCGGAACACCGGAAGCCTGCGCCAACATTACAAAAATGGCCGGCGAAGTGCCGTGGGCCGTGCTTTCGGCTGGCGTCAACCACGCCACCTTTCTCGGCCAGGTCGAGATCGCCATGCAAAACGGCGCCTCCGGTGTGATCGCCGGCCGTTCACTGTGGAAGGACTGCATCTCGCTCGACCGTGACATTCAACGCGAAAGGCTTGAGACCATCGCGGTGCCGCGACTGCGCGAGATCCAGGCGGTGATCGGGCACTATCGGCAGAAGGCCGCCGCCTGATATCCTGTTGGATCACAGGCACGTGCAGGATGTCATGCCACAAAAGTCGATGGCCATAGGGATCGATATCGGCGGCACCAATTTGCGTGCCGCCCGCATCTCCGGCACCGGTGAAATCCTCAAACGCCTTTCCGAGAAGAGCGCGCCCGATCCGGAACTGGTGCTTGGCCGCATTGCCGACATGGTGCGCCTTCTCGATACGCCTGATGTGGTGGCCATCGGCGTCGGTGTTCCCGGCCGCGTCGACGCGCGCCGCGGCGCGGTCCTGTCGGGAGGCTACGTCAACCTTGCCTCGGTCGCGCTCGCGCAGCGGCTGGAAAGCATGGCTGGCAAGCCTGTTGTCCTCGACAATGACTGCAATATGGCGCTGGCCGCCGAGATGGTCCTTGGCGCCGGCCAAGGCCACGACAACATCGCGATGTTCACCATCGGCACAGGCATCGGCGGCGCCGTCGTCCAGAACCGACGGATCATGCGCGGCCGGGCAACGGCGGGGCAACTTGGCCACATTACCGTCGACGTCAACGGCGAGGTCTGCGCCTGCGGGCGGCGCGGCTGTGTCGAAACCACCAGTTCCGGCACGGCACTTGGCCGCCACATCGCGCGCGCCGGCTTTGGCCCCGACGTTTCGGTCGACCAGCTCTTTGCCCGCGACGCGGCCGGCGACATCAAGGCGCGCGGCATATTGGAGGCCTGGGCAAGGCCGCTGCGCGCGGCGATCGATACCACCGTCGCCATGTTCGACCCCGATCTCGTCCTGCTTGGCGGTGGGCTTGGCCTGGCGGCACACAGAGCGCTCGGCCACGCGCCGGCGCTGGCGCCGTGGTACCAATGCCCGGTGGCGCCGGCGCAGCTCGGCGACGATGCTGGTGTGATCGGCGCCGCGCTGCAGGCGCTTTCGGCGCAGACATCGACATCGCTTTCCGTTCAGCCTGGCCGCGCCAGACGCGCCGTGCTCGTCAACGGCATCCCGGCCAGCGGCAAGAGCACGGTGTCACGCGGCATCGCCGATCGCATGGGATGGCCGCTGCTTGCACTCGATACCGTCAAGAATCCGTTCCTCGAAGTGCTCGGCGGCGCCGACCGCCAATTCAATCGCACGCTCGGCCGCGCCAGCTACCAGGCAATCTGGTCGCTCGTCGGCGACGCCCCTGCCGGCAGCACCTTCATCGTCGATGCCTGGTTCGGTTTCCAGCCACGGCAAGTGCTCGAAGATCACCTGCGCAAGGCCGGCGTCGAACACACCGTCGAAATCTGGTGCCACGCGCCCGGCGAGGTTCTGGCCGAACGCTATGGCGCCCGGCTCGGCCAGCGCCTCCCCGGCCATCCCGGCGCTGCCTATATCCCTGAACTGGTTGAGCTGGCTAAGCGCGCCGAACCGCTGCGGCGCGGGCCGCTGTTCGAGGTCGATACGACGCAACCGATCGACTTCGATGCCATCGCCGCATGGCTGCGCGCGACCCTGGCCAGCGACGCCTGAGCCGCTTCCGGTGCCAGCGCCGGTTACGCCGGTGGCAGCCGAAGCGTCGCGCGGGCGATCTGCCAGGCGGATTCGACATGCCGCCGCGCCGCCGCTTCAGCCTCGTCGGGCTTGCGCGATCTGATGGCATCCATGATCTCGGTCATCTCGGCAATCGCCGGTGCGCGGCGGTTGGTCGAAAGAATAGTCATGGAACGCAGCTGGTTAATGCGCACATTGAGCCCGGTCACGATCTCCCAGGCGACGCGCTTGTCGGCTGCCTCGAAAAGCACTTCGTAGAATTTCGTTGTCGCCCGCATCACCTCGGCCGGCTTGCCGGACGCCCAGGCTTCGAAAAGATTGGCGAGCGCCCTGTCGAGCAGGGTCAGTTGCGCGTTCGTCGCCGACATGGCGCAGGCACGCGCGGCTATGCCTTCGAGCAGGGCCCTGAGCTCATAGATCTCGTCGGTTCGGCCAAGGTCCGGCTTGGCCACCGCCGGCCCGTGCCCCGGTATCATCTGCACCAGGCCTTCAGCCTCTAGCTGCCGCAAGACCTCGCGTACGACCGAACGGCTGACGCCGAGCTGGTCGCAAAGCGGCCGCTCGA
Organism: Mesorhizobium sp. B2-5-4; assembly: GCF_006441095.1. Taxonomy (NCBI): domain Bacteria; kingdom Pseudomonadati; phylum Pseudomonadota; class Alphaproteobacteria; order Hyphomicrobiales; family Phyllobacteriaceae; genus Mesorhizobium; species Mesorhizobium sp. B2-5-4. Next base: position 213,405 of record NZ_VFUR01000010.1, read on the forward strand.
CCAGCCTTTCGCCGGGCTGGAAATGGAAATCCATGATCGCCTCGCGCATGCGCTCCAGCGCCAGTGTTCTCAAGGTCTTGGCGCTGCGGTCGATGCGAAGCGTGTCGTCTGACATGGGCGGCCTCCTGCCTCGCCACGAAAACAGATTCCATGGCCGGTTGACAAGTTTCTTGGCGCTCCATATCATGGTATACCATAAGATGATATGGCATCGACGACCGAGGACTTCATGCAGCCCGTCATTCGCAAGATCGTCACCTACACCGAAAACACGCTGATTGAGGGCGGCAAGGCAGCGCCTCGGCCGCTGCGCCTGATCGGTGTCGCGGCAGTGCTTGCCAATCCGTGGGCCGGACGCGGCTTCACCGACGATCTGTCGTCCGAAATCCGCGCCTGTGCGCCAGTGCTGGGAGAGACGCTGACCCGGGAAATCATCGCCGTCGCCGGTTCGGGCGACGCCATCGAGGGCTACGGCAAGGCCGCGATCTGCGGCACGTCGGGCGAGATCGAACACGCTTCGGCACTGATCCACACGCTGCATTTCGGCAATTACTACCGCCGTGCCGTGGGCGCCAAGACCTATCTCGCCTTCACCAATCTGCGCGGCGGCCCGAACACACCGATCATGATCCCGCTGATGGACAAGAACGACGAGGGTAGGCGCTCGCACTACCTGACAGTGCATTTCCAGATCGGCGACGCGCCGGCGCCGGACGAGTTGGTGGTGGCGCTCGGCGCCTCGATCGGCGGCCGGCCGCACCATCGTATCGGCGACCGCTACCAGGACCTCAAGGAAGTGGGCGACCTGCATGGCTGACGCACCCGCATCGGCATGGGCTCGACAGGGTACGGCGCCTGATGGCACCGGCTTCATTCGAGCCGGCTCGGGCGCGCCGGTACTGTTCATCCATGGCGTCGGCATGAATGCCGCGATCTGGCAGCCGCAGATCGACAGGATGGCCGGCAGTTGGGATGTGATCGCCATCGACATGCTCGGCCATGGCCGGTCGCCGCTCCCGCCACCGAGCCCAGAACTGGCCGACTATGCCGATCAGGCCATTCGCTTGCTCGATTATCTCGGGCTCGACAAGGTGTCGGTCGTCGGCCACTCGATGGGCGCGCTCGTCGCCCAGGAGCTTGCGTTGCGGGCACCGCAGCGCGTTCGCGGCATCGTATCGCTGAATGCTGTGTTCCGGCGCCCACCAGAATTGGCCGAGGCTGTCCGTCAGCGCGCGGCTGCCCTCACCGACCGGGGCGACGCGGCTGGCACGGCACAGACCATTGCCCGATGGTTCGGGGATCCGGTGCCCGCCGAACTCGAGGCGGCGGCGGGCAAGACGGCGTCCGCGCTCAGCGCGGTCGACCCGGAAGGCTACGCCCGCACCTATCGCCTGTTCGCCCGCGCCGACGGCGACCACGCCGAGCGCCTGCAAACGCTTGCCGTGCCGGCTCTGTTCATGACCGGGTCCGAGGACAGGAACTCCTCGCCAGCGATGTCGGCCGCTCTGGCACGGTTGGCGCCGCATGGCCGCTGCATCGTGCTTGCCGGCGAACGGCACATGATGGCGGTGGCCGCACCGGACCGCACCACGCGCCGCATCGTCGGCTTCCTCGAAGCAGCGGAGCGAGGGAACGGGACGGTGACTTCTGGTTTCGACAGCGGCGACTTCCGCCGCGCGCTCGGCTCCTTCCTTACCGGCGTCACCATCGTCACCACGATCGGGCCCGAAGGCGAGCCGCGCGGCTTCACAGCCAACTCCTTCACCTCGGTGTCGCTCGATCCGCCGCTGGTACTCGTCTGTATCGCCCATAAAGCCTTGGGCCATCCCGTCTTCGCCACCTCGAAGAGCTTCGCCATCAACATCCTCAATGAGGATCAGAAGGCGGCGTCCGGCATCTTCGCCTCGAAAGCGGCCGACAAATTCGCCTCCGTGGCCTGGCGTCCAGGACAGACCGGCAGTCCGTTGCTGGACGGCTCGGTCGCGTCCTTCGACTGCGACATGGAGCGGCTGGTCGACGCGGGAGACCATTCCATCCTTATCGGCCGCGTACGCGATTTCGAGCACAACTCCTCGCAGCCTCTCGGCTACTGCCGCGGCGCCTATATCGCACCCGGCCTAAGCCAGGAGGCGCTTGCCGCCGCCCAGCCCGGCACCGATGTCGGCGCCATTCTCGAAAATGGCGGCAGGATCCTATTCCTGGAAACGGCTGATGGCTTCGAACTGCCGCGCGGCCGGGGACTGGGCTCGGCCGGCGATGGCACGAGCCTCCGGGGCCTGCTTGCCGCCAAGGCTATCGAGGCCCAACTCGGCTTCCTTTTCGCCGTCTGGGACAACGCTGGCAATTCGTCGCGCACGCATGTTTATTATCGCGGCACGTTCGACGTGCCCGCCTCCAGCGATCGTGGCATCCGGCTGGTCGACATCGACGCGATCGGCGACTTGAAGATCGTCGATCCGGCGGTCCGCTCGATGCTTACCCGCTATGTCAGGGAATGCATGCAGGACGCCTTTGGCGTCTATGTCGGCAATGAGATGGAAGGCGAAGTCAGACCGCTGGGCAAAGCGCCCACGTCCGCTGCCTCCTATACAGGTGACCACAGATGAAGTTCTCGCTCTTCGTGCATATGGAACGGTCGGATCTCGCCAAGCCGCATTCGGAGCTGGTGAGCGAGCTCGAGGAATTGGTCCTGCAAGCGGAGCAGGCCGGCTTCGAGACGGCCTGGATCGGCGAGCATCACGGCATGGAATTCACCATCTCGCCGAACCCGTTCGTCAACATCGCCTATCTGGCGGCCAAAACCAGCCGCATCCGTCTCGGCACGGGCACGATCGTTGCGCCATTCTGGCATCCGATCAAGCTTGCCGGCGAAGCGGCGATGGCCGACGTCATCAGCGGCGGCCGGCTCGACATCGGCATCGCGCGCGGCGCCTACAGTTACGAATATCAACGTCTCTTTCCCGGTCTCGACGCCTGGGGCGCGGGCCAGCGCATGCGTGAGATGGTGCCGGCGATCCGTGGCCTATGGGACGGCGATTTCGAACTCTCCGGCGAGTTCTGGTCATTCCCGCCGACCACTTCCTCGCCCAAGCCCTTGCAGAAACCATATCCGCCGATCTGGGTAGCGGCGCGCGACCCGAACTCGCACGATTTTGCGGTCGTCAACCACTGCAAGGTCCAGGTAACGCCGCTGGCTTCAGGCGACGACGAGGTGTCGAGCCTGATGCAGCGCTTCAACGCTGCTTGTGACGCGCATCCCGACATCGCCCGGCCGGAAATCATGCTCTTGATGCACACATTCGTCGCCGAGGATGCGGCCGACGCCGATCGGCTCGCCCGGGACCTGTCGAATTTCTACTGCCAGTTCGGCGCCTGGTTCCAGAACAAGAAGCCGGTGCATCAAGGCGTATTGGAGCCGCTCACAGAGGATGAGATCGCCGCGATGCCGCACTATGCGCCGGACAAGATCAGGCAGAATCTGGTGATCGGCGAAGCCGACGAAGTCATTGCCCGGCTGAAGGCCTATGAGGCACTCGGTTACGACCAGTACTCGATCTGGATCGACAGTGGGCTCTCGCACAAACGCAAGAAGAAATCGCTGCAACTGTTCATCGACCGGGTGATGCCGGCCTTCCTCTGATAGCGAGCCCATGACCGACGCTCTTTTCAGGAACTTCATCGACGGCCGCTTCGACGAGCCGTCCGCGACTTTCGACAGCATCGATCCGTCGACCGGCGCGCCATGGGCCAGGATGCCGGCGGCGAGCGAAGCCGATGTCGACCGTGCGGTCGAGGCGGCGCACCGGGCGCTGCGTTCGGGCCCGTGGACGGCGATGACCGCCACCGCGCGCGGCAAACTGCTGGTCAAGCTCGGCGACCTCGTCGCCGCCGATGCCGGGCGTCTTGCCGAACTCGAGACACGCGACACCGGCAAGATCATCCGCGAGACCCGTGCCCAGATCGCCTATGTCGGCGACTACTACCGCTATTATGGCGGGCTCGCCGACAAGCATGAAGGCGCGCATGTGCCGATCGACAAGGCGGATCTCGACGTCACCATCCGCCGCGAGCCGATCGGCGTCGTTGCCGCGGTCGTGCCATGGAATTCGCAGCTCTTCCTCTCCGCCGTCAAGCTCGGCCCGGCGCTGGCCGCTGGCTGCACGGTCGTGCTCAAGGCCTCCGAGGACGGCCCGGCGCCGTTGCTCGCCTTCGCCGAACTCGTCCAGCAGGCCGGCTTTCCCGAAGGCACTGTCAACATTCTCACCGGCTTCGGCCAGGATTGCGGCCGCCGCCTGACCAGCCATCCGCTGGTTTCGCGCGTCGCCTTCACCGGCGGCCCATCCACTGCGCGTGCGATCGTCAGGAACACGGCGGAAAATCTCGCCTATACGACGCTCGAGCTCGGCGGCAAGAGCCCGGTCGTCGTCTTCGCCGATGCCGATCTCGACAGCGCCGCCAACGCGGTGGTGGCCGGCATTTTTGCCGCGACCGGCCAAAGCTGCGTCGCCGGCTCGCGACTGCTGGTCGAAGGTTCGGTGAAGGACGAGTTCCTCGCCCGGCTGAAGCTCAAGGCCGAGGCGATCAGGATCGGCGATCCGCAGGACCCGGCCACCGAAATGGGTCCGCTCGCCACGCAACGTCAGCGCGACTGGATCGAGAAGATCGTCGCGGAAAGCCTCGCCAAGGGCGGCACGCTGATCACCGGAGGGACACGCCCCGGCGGCCCCGGCTTCTACTACGCGCCGACCATCATCGATGCCGGCGACGGCAATCTGGCATGCGTGCGCGAGGAATTGTTCGGGCCTGTGCTCAGCGTGCTTGCCTTCGACTCCGAAGCACAAGCGCTGGCGCTCGCCAACGACACCCCCTTCGGCCTGGCTTCCGGCGTGTTCACCAGCAATCTCGGCAAGGCGCACCGCATGGCGCGCGACATCCATGCCGGCGTCGTCTGGGTCAACACCTACCGCGCCGTGTCGCCGCTCGTTCCCTTCGGCGGCTACGGCCATTCCGGGCTCGGCCGCGAGGGCGGCCTCGATGCCATCAGAGACTATACGCGCTCGAAATCCGTCTGGATCAAGACCTCGGACGAGCCGATCCCCGATCCCTTCGTCATGCGCTGAACAGCGCGTGGCGCAGGTGCACTGAGAAAAACAAGAACAGACCAACAGAGGAGAACAAAATGAAACTGATTTTGACCGGCATTCTGGCCGGACTGCTCGCGGTGACCGCAGCCAAGGCCGATGAAATTGCGTTCACCAGCTGGGGTGGCACAACGCAGGAAGCACAGACCAAATCCTGGGCAGCGCCCTTCGAGGCCAGCTCCGGCATCAAGGTCCTGCAGGACGGGCCGACCGACTACGGCAAGCTCAAGGCCATGGTCGACGCCGGCAACGTCACCTGGGATGTCGTCGACGTCGAAATGGACTTCGCCATCAAGGCCGCCAAGGATGGCCTGCTGGAGCCTATCGACTATGCGATCGTGCCCAAGGCCGATCTCGACCCCCGCTTCAGCAATGAGCATGCCGTCGGCAGCTTCTACTATTCCTTCGTGCTCGCCTGGAACAAGGGCGCGGTCTCCGGTGACACGGCGAGCTGGGCCGACATGTTCGACACCAAGAAGTTCCCCGGCAAACGGACCTTCTACAAATGGTCGGCGCCGGGCGTCATCGAGATCGCACTGCTCGCCGACGGCGTCCCGGCGGACAAGCTCTATCCGCTCGATCTCGACCGCGCCTTCAAGAAGCTCGACACCATCAAGTCGGACATTGTCTGGTGGAGCGGTGGTGCGGAGTCGCAGCAGCTGATCGCCTCCGGCGAGGCCGCCTTCGGCCAGCTCTGGAACGGCCGCGTCTTCGCGTTGCAGCAGGACGGAACCGATGTCGGCGTCTCCTGGAAGCAGAACCTAACCGCCGCCGACGTTCTTGTCATCCCGAAAGGGGCGAAGAACAAGGATAGCGCCATGAAGTTCCTGGCCGCGGCCACCAGCCCGGCCGGCCAGGCGAAATTCGCCGAGGCCAGCGGCTATGCGCCGATCAATACCAAGGCCAAGGCCGAGATGCCGGCCGATGCGGTCAAGGCCCTGCCCGACGCTCATGTCGAAGGCCAGATCAACCTCGACATGAACTACTGGGCCGAGCATCGCGACGAGATCGCCACGCGCTGGTACGCCTGGCAGACCAAGTAGCGCCACAGAAACCGACGGGGCGCGGGAACCGCGCCCCGTTCGGGTAACGGGAACCGGCCGATGCAAGGAAATTCTCTCAGACGCGGTGCCATTGCCGGCCTGCCGGCCGGCAGCGGCGGCGCCTTGCCGGCCGTCGTTCTGGTCGGCCTGTTCTTCGTCGTACCGGTCGTCGCCCTTTTGCTGCGCAGCGTCACCGATCCCGAGCCCGGTCTGCAGAACTACGCCGCGCTGTTCGGCAGCGGCACCTATGTGCGCGTATTCCTGAACACCTTCCTCGTCGCCGCCGTCGTCACCACCGTCACCATCGTGGTGGCGTTTCCGGTCGCCTGGATGCTGGCGATCATGCCGCCGGCCTTCGGCTCGCTCGTCTTCGGCATCATCATCCTGTCGATGTGGACCAACCTCCTCACCCGGACCTATGCCTGGATGGTGCTGCTGCAACGCACAGGGGTGATCAACAGGACGCTGATGGGGCTGGGCATCATCCAGGAGCCCCTGCCGCTGATCAACAATCTCACTGGCGTCACCATCGGCATGGTCTACATCATGCTGCCCTTCATGATCCTGCCGCTGGTCGGCACGCTGCGCGCCATCGACCCGATGACGCTGCGCGCCGCCGCCCTTTGCGGGGCAACCCCGTTCCAGGCCTTCCGCCGTATCCTGTTGCCGCTGTCGCTTCCCGGCATCGCCGCTGGCGGGCTGATGGTCTTCGTCATGTCGCTTGGCTACTTCGTCACGCCTGCCCTGCTCGGCGGCACGTCCAACATGATGCTGGCCGAGATGATCGCCCAGACGGTGCAGTCGCTGCTCAACTGGGGGCTCGGCAGTGCGGCCGCCTTCGTCCTGCTCGTCGTCACCATGGCGCTTTACGCGCTCCAGCTTCGTCTGGTCGGCGCCAAGCGCCCCGCCGGAGGGCTCTGACATGCTGCTCGACTATGACAGGCTCGGATGGCTGCGCATGGCGCTTGCCGGCTTTACCGCGCTGGTCGCGGCTTTTTTGCTGCTGCCGGTGGTTTTCATCGTGCTCTTGTCGTTCGGCTCCTCACGCTGGCTTGCCTTCCCGCCGCCCGGCTGGACGCTGAAATGGTACGAGCAGCTGTTGGCGGACCCGACCTGGATCGATGCCGCGCTGACCAGCGCAAAAATCGCCGCCATGGCCGCCATCCTCGCCGTCATCATTGGCCTGTTCGCATCCTTCGGTTTGATCCGGGGTGAATTTCGCGGGCGCCAGATCCTGCGTGGGCTGCTGCTGACGCCCATGGTGCTGCCAGTGGTGGTGTTCGCCATCGCCGTCTACGCTTTCTTCCTGCGCATCGGGCTGGCCGGCACCACGATCGGCTTCGTCATCGCGCACACCGTCCTGGCACTGCCCTTCGCCATCATTCCGATCACCGCCGCGCTCGAGGGTTTCGACAAGTCCATCGAGGACGCGGCCATCGTCTGCGGCGCCAGCCCGCTGCAGGCACGGCTGCGGATCACCTTGCCCTCGATCCGGATCGGCATCTTCTCGGCGGCGATCTTTTCCTTCCTCGCCTCATGGGACGAGGTCGTGGTGGCGATCTTCATGGCGAGCCCGACCTTGCAGACCTTGCCGGTGAAGATCTGGGGCAGTTTGCGCGCCGACCTCAGTCCGGTCGTCGCCGCCGCCTCCAGCCTGCTCGTCGGCCTGACCTTGTGCCTGATGATCGTGACCGCACTCCTTCGCAGAAAATTATCGAGATGACCCGGCCATTCCTATCTATACGCGCGGTGAGGAAGACGTTCGGCGCCTTCGTCGCCGTCCACGATGTCACCATCAATGTGCCCAAAGGCGAATTCCTGACCTTCCTCGGGCCGTCCGGCTCCGGCAAGTCGACGACGCTCTATGCGATCGCCGGTTTCCAGGACCCGTCCTCCGGCGACGTCCTGCTGGAGGACAAGTCGCTGCTTTCAGTGCCGTCGCACAAGCGCAACATCGGCATGGTCTTCCAGCGTTACACGCTGTTTCCACATCTGAGCGTTGCCGAGAACGTCGCCTTTCCGCTGCGTGTACGCGGCCGCCCCGACGCCGAAGTGAAAAGGAAAGTCGCCGACATGCTGGCGCTGGTGCGGCTGGAGAATTTCGCCGGCCGCTATCCCGGCGCGCTATCGGGCGGCCAGCAGCAGCGCGTGGCGCTTGCCCGTGCGCTCGCCTACGATCCGCCGATCCTGCTGATGGACGAGCCGCTGTCGGCGCTCGACAAGAAACTGCGCCAGGAGATCCAGGCCGAGATCCGCCGCATCCACCGTGAGACCGGTGTCACCATCCTCTATGTCACCCACGATCAGGAAGAGGCGCTGCATCTGTCGGATCGCATCGCCCTGTTCAAGGAAGGGCGCATCGAGCAGATCGGCACCGGCGAGGATCTTTATCTCAGGCCAGCCAGCGAGTTCGTCGCCGGCTTCATCGGCAACTCGAATTTCCTGCCCGCCGAGCATCTGGAAACCGCCAATGGCGCATCGACCGTGCGCCTGGCCGACGGTTCGGTCGTGAGCGGCGTGAAGACGACGCAGGCCTTCGATCGCGGCCAGAAGGCCCGCCTGATGGTGCGCCCCGAGGCGTTCCGGCTGACGCCCGGACCTGCATGCGCAGCGCTCGCCGTCGAGATCGTCGATACCGCCTTCTTCGGTGACCGCAAGCGCGTCGTGGCGCGTACCGCTGCCGGCGATGAGATCGATGTCAGGCCGACTTCGGATGCGGTGGAGCCGGATAGCGCGGATTGCGCCATGGACAGGCGGATCTTTTTCGATCCTGCTTCCGCCTTCCTGTTTCCAGCCTGAAGCCGCCAAGCCTGCCCTTGAAACCACAGCGGCGTTTCCGCCGGCGGTCCGCACGACCAGGCCTGTCGCCCGTAACGCCGGGCCATGAGCACGAAATCACCGCCAGCCTCGCAGCCGGCATCAATCAGTAGCCGACGGTGAAGCGCTGCCTGACATGCGTCGGCTTCTCGATCTCGTCGACCATGGCAATGGCATAGTCCTCGAAGGAAATGCTGCTGCCCTTGTCCGAGATGAGAAGCGTGTCTTTGCCAAGGCGGAACTTGCCGGTGCGCTCGCCTGGGACGAACAGGGCCGACGGCGACAGGAAGGTCCAGTCGAGATCGCCGACCGTCTTGAGCTTATCCAGGAAGTCTGCGCCCTTCTGTGCTTCGGCCTTGTAGATCGCAGGGAATTCGGGCGTATCGACCAGCCGCTTGCCGGGCGCCACTTCAAGACTGCCCGCGCCGCCCACGACGACATAGCGCTTCACGCCAGAGGCACGCACCGCGGCGATCAGCGTGTCGGGGTCGCTGTCCACGAAATGCACTGAGCTGATCACTACGTCGTGTCCACGGATCAAATCGGCGAGACCTTGCCGGTCGAAGACATCGCCCTTCCTGGCGGTCACGCCGGGCAGCGCCACGATCTTTTCCGGGCTGCGGGCGATGCCGGTGACCGTATGGCCACGGTCGGAGAGTTCCTTGAGCAGGCGCGAACCGACAGCGCCGGAGGCGCCGATGAGAGCAACTTTTGCCATGTCTTCTTCTTCCGTTTCCTGTTGGAGGGCTGATTGATGGAGATCATGCCGCCGCGATATGGGCGACGAGATTGTCGAAGCTGCTGAACAACGCGTTCGAACCGATGAGCCGGGGCGCTTCGTTGCGGATGACCGCCAGCGAAGGCACGCCATTTGAATGCAAGCGCTGGAACAGCGCGCGGCCACGATTGACCAGCTCGAGGTGCGCCGTCAGCAAGGTTTCGGTCGGGTTCTTCAGGATCGCGGCGGCATCTATCATGCCAGCGTCGGCGAGCACGGCAGCCACGCCTTCGACAGTTACGATATCGCAACCGTCGACGTAGCGCGCACGTTGGATCGCCTTGAGAGCGGTCGACCGGCGGCTGGGGTCTTCCAGGCCGGCGGCGCTGATGCCGAGGGTCGCGGCATGCGAGTCTAGCAAGGTGCCCCGGATGCCGAGGACATTGCTCTGATAAGCCTGCGTGAAGGCTTGTCCGGTTAGACGTTCGATACGCTGGTCGTTTGCCCAGGCGTGAGCGGCAAAACCTTCATCCATTGGCCTCGCGCCCGCTCCCGAAAACAGGCCGGTCGGCAGCAATTCGACGCGCACGCCGTTGGCCACCAATTTGTCCAGCATCGGGGTGGCGCCGTAGCACCAGCCGCAGAGCGGATCGAAAAGATAAGTCACGTCCAACTGAGCCATGATTACCTGATATCCCTTGGCGCGGCGTGTCCGCGATCTGGCCGTCAAATGTCTTGCTCCTTTGTGGCAGACGACGATCTTGCGATAAATGGCCTCCAATCATATAAACTGTCTGATCTGATCAGACAAAAAGCGAGTGCCGTGGCCGACCTGCTGAACCTCAATCGTCTCGTCTATTTCACCACTGTCATGGAGACCGGCTCTTTCACATCGGCAGCCGACCGGCTTGGCGTCGCTAAAGCCGTGGTAAGCCATCAGATCGGCAAGCTCGAGGAGGAATTGGGGGCGACACTCATGCGACGCACGACGCGGCGTGTCGCGCCGACCGAAGAGGGACGCCTCTTCTATGATCGCGCGGTGATCATCCTGCGGGAAGCGGAGGCCGCCTATGGCGAGATTTCGCGCGCGACCGTCGAACCGGCGGGAATGTTGAGACTAACGGCGCCGCTCGACTACGGCTCGAAGATGGTTGCGCCGGTCATCGCTGCCTATCTGAGCACTTATCCGCATATGCGCGTCGAGGCGATCTTCGACGATGCGGTAAGCAATCTGGTCGACGAGGAGATCGACCTCGGCATTCGCGTCGGCTGGCTTGCCGATTCCTCCAACCAGGCGCGGCGCCTGGGCACGATACGGCAGATCGTGGTGGCAAGCCCTGCGTTCGCCGCAAGCTTGCCGCAAGGCGTAAGCCCCCGCCGGGCGCGATCACTGGCCTGGGTCGGAAACGCCCAGCTTCGGGGCATCAGCCAATGGCTGTTTTCAAGGGATGACGACAAGGTGCTGACCGAACTCAACCCGGTCGTCACATGCGACAAGAGCCCGGCTGCCCATGCCTGCGTGCTTGCCGGCATAGGGCTGGGCGTATTTCCCGACTACAGCGTCAGCGACGACATCGCCGAGGGGCGGCTGGTGCCGGTCTTTGCCGACTGGGCCTTGCCCACCGGCGGCATCCACGCTGTCTTTCCGCCGGCAAGGTTCCGGCCCGCCAAGGTGCGCGCGTTTGTGGATCTGCTCGCCACCGCCGAGAAGAAACGATCGCGCGGCAGCGTTATGCGTAAGCGGTGTTTTCGGGCCACCTTTCGGGAGTGATCGCGATCTGTGAGGTTGCCGATTCTGTATTGGGATCGGA